>CAMYJP010000006.1:0-4984 GCA_947258675.1 uncultured Desulfobulbaceae bacterium
CCGATGCAGCCACGCCGTCAACTCCCCGGTGCCGCAACCACAATCTAGTATCTTTTTATTCTGGTAATCTGCTTCGGATAATCCCAGAAGGCGCATTTTTATGTACATTTCTTCTGAGGCTTTGCGGAATTTATCAGTGTATGACGGGAATGGATGTCGCTCATACATAGCGATGACTTGTTTTTGAATTTTATCAGCAGTTATAGGTCCTCTATTCATCTCAGAATCTCCCTTTTTTCAGCGGAAACCTTTTTTAATGAGCAGTTTAAACAACAATCGGCATTGGTATTAACGAATGTTCTATTTTTTTTTGTGTACGAACAAGAAAATCACCGATTGATAAATAATCCAAATTTCCGAGTTGAAATGCTCGAATAGCATCAGCTGGACTGCAAACTATCGGCTCTTCGTGCATATTGAAACTAGTATTAATAATCGTTGGTACCTCAGTTAACTCTCTGAATTCTTGGATGATATCATAGTATGTAGGATTATCCTCTCTCGTAATAAGCTGAGGCCGAGCTGTTCCGTCAAGATGTACAACGCCCGGGCATGTATTTTTCATTAGTTCCGTACAATCAAATGTGATTGTCATGAACTTGGCTGTTTGCAGAGCACCTTTACAATTTTGATAACAATCATCTGCATATTCCATCAATGTTACAGGTGCAAAAGGCATAAACTCGGTTCGTTTCAGCTGCTTATTCAACCAGTCATTTACTGTTGGATCTGCCGGGTGGTAGAGAATGGAGCGATTTCCTAATGCACGTGGACCATATTCCATTCTTCCATCAAATCTAGCAACAACATATCCCTGTGCTAGCAGCTTTGCCACTTCTTTACCTACTGACTCAGGTTTTGTGTAAGAAACCCCGCTGCTTCTCAAGGCCTCTTCAATCTCATTTGATGAATATTTAGCACCGAGGTAAACGTCCTGTAGGACTACCTGATCTCGCGGCATTATTGAACTTTCACGATTCTTCATACAAGATGTCAATGCAGCTCCAACAGCAAGACCACCATCCGTCATACCTGGATGTATAAATATTTCTTCAATCCCATCTATTTCATAAATTCTTTGGTTTATACACACATTTGCAAAAACTCCACCCGCAATTGCAATCTTTACCGGTTTGTCAGAATTTAAAAAACGTTTTACATAGCTAACTACCAAATCTTCAGCATGTCTCTGTATGCTTGCAGCTAAATCCTCTTTTCGCCAATTCGCTGGCAATTGAGATTTTAACTTTTTTACAGCACCTAAAAATACACATCTTCCTACGTTTTTGATATTTCCATCATTTACTCTAATAAAAGAGTCCAATTGATCTAGATATTGAGGCTTACCATGAGCAGCCAGACCAGTGATCTTCCCTTCATGTTTTTCGGCCTTATATCCGCAAAGATGAGTGACATATGCATAGTAGTTTCCAAGAGAGTTGTATGCACTAGTGTATCCGACCTGATTAAAAATTCCGTCTCTAACCTCGTAAACGTGAGAAGATGCACCATCTCCTCCTCCATCCATGGATACAACTAGAGCATCTTTAAAGCCACTTGTGAAATAAGCACTAGCAGAATGTGCTAAGTGGTGGTTAACAAATTCAACAGAAGCTGAAATGTTGAACTCAGCTTGAAGTATCCTCTGAATAGCTTTACGGCGGGATCTAAAAATCGGCCAACGAGATTTATAGTATAAATACTCGACGCCGGGTATGGTGTCTATAAGCGAACTCAACCTGCCAGCTGTTGCAAAGACAGCATTTCGAAAAAATCCTTTATCCTCATGGAACCAGCCATCAAACGGCCTAATTCCGTTAAAAAAGTAGTTATTCAATGTTGCCACCATTACCAAGTCTATTTCTATTGAGGTAATCCCAGCGAGCCTCATTACCTCGGAGATAGACCGTCGTGGAAATCCGAATGCCATCTTAATTCTTGTCAATCGTTCTTCATTAACAGCGGAAAGAATCTTGCCGTCGCTTACAATTGCGGCACCACAAGTTATGCCGTCAGTTATACCTAGAACATTCATTCTTCTTTCCTTTCTAAGAGCCTTATGTTAAATATTGTACTATTAAATATACCCTTCGTTTTTATACCACTCTGCTGTTCTTTTTAGACCCTCATCAATTCCGATCTTAGGTTTATATCCTAAATCCTGCCTAGCTTTTTCTATTTTAAAAGCCCTGTCTTGCCTGTACCAATCTACCCTCCGAGGAAAAATTGGAGGCGTAATTCTAAATGGTTTACAGAGCTTTTCACATATATGTCCTGCTATTACCAAGGGTATGATCGGAAATTGTGATATTTTCACATCAATATCGAGGGCTTCGCCTATTTTTTGCACCAATTGCTTAATTTCTAGAAAGTCTTCATCAGCAATAAGGTATGCTTCTCCATCACCTTTACCATCCTCCATTGCAAGCATAAAGGCATCTATTAAATTATCAATATAAAGCGGATGATAAAAAGTTTTTCCACTGCCAAAAATTGGGAAACTACCCTTGGCAACGCGTTTAAATATCATATAAAACCTTTCCGGATCACCCGGCCCATAAATGGCGGCAGGACGCAAAATCACGGTTTTCATCCCTCTTTTAAAAAACTCGTTGACAATTGGTTCAGCTTCATATTTCGTGCGCTGATAGTAATCTGCCGGTTTAATCGGTGCATCTTCCCCTCCGGGCGGTTCATCAATATTTCCGTGAACACCACAAGTGCTGCAGTAAATTAGCTTTTTCACCTTTGCGTCAAATGCGGCCTCTAATACATTTTTGGTTCCTCCAACATTTACTTCATCGTAATAATTATCCGGAACATTTAATTCGCGAAAGGCGGCTGCAAGATGGTGAACAATATCTACTCCTTCCATACATTTTTTTACTATGCCCTTGTCAGTAACACTACCAATGATAACTTCAGCCCCCCACGATCGTAGTTCTTCGGTTTTAAGCCCTTCTTTATAATCAAGGGCAACCACCTGATGGTCTTCATCCAATATCCGTTTAACCAATGCTTTCCCAGTAAATCCTGTTCCCCCTGTAACCAAGACTTTCATAGACTCTCTCCATAGGATGAATATTAATAACCAATTATTTTCATTTCCAATTTTTTATAAAATTTAAGGAGTTTGTTTTCGAATGTTTCGTAACTATATTCAGTTATCAGCCTCTCTTTTGCGCGATTGGCAAGAGCTGAAGCAAAAGCTGGATCTTTGATCAGCAAAATTAGCCCCTCCGCCATTGCTCGGGGAGTGGGCATACTTAATACTGCTATTTGATCATCAAGAACTTGAGTATGCGTCGGCAAACGAGTAGCAAGAACAGGTCTGCCCGAATCCAGGTAGGAATAGATTTTCATTGGAGTATTCCCACCTTTAATTCTGGGGGAAACAAGAATATTCGCTTGCTTCAAAAATGATGCCAGTTGCGAAATCGGTTTCGGACCAATAAAATGTGTTCTCTGATCTATGCCGAGTTGCCGCGATCTATCCTTGTATGTTTCTATATCTGTGGAATTTCCACCAATTATGACAAGATGGCATTTCTGAGATCTTAGCGCTGCCCGTTGAAAACTTTCCAGAAGGAGATCAATCCCCTGGTATTTTGCGAGATTGCCGACATACATAATAACAGGTCCATTTATCGTCAAGTTTTCTTTTAATAGCTCTCCCTTTTGAGACGAATCTTTCAACAAACTTACGTCCTCCAAACGGACTAACGTTTTATGCGGAGCACATTCGTGAACTATATTTTCAAGGTAATTGCAAACAGCAACCACTCCAATACTTCTTTTAATTGCCGTTTTTTCAATTAACTCTAACATCCCCTTCATAGGATTCAATACTTTATATTTTTCAATCATTTGCTGAGAAAAAGATGAATCCATGTCGTAAACAAACGGAATTCGGAATAATTTCTTTAGGATGGCCGCCATAAATGCAGACTCTTCAATGGCGTGAATCACATCATACCTCTTCTTCCTCAGCATTGCCAAACTTTTAGCAAACAAAAACACATCACACACCAGTTTTTTCCACGAAGGTCCGGGCATGATATTTTTTATCCCCGGAATTCTCGGAATACGCTGAATCGATACATTAGGAATATCGATGTCCTGTCCTTCATGGTATGTAAGAATATCGATCCAGTGACCATTTCTCGATAGAATTTCCGTAAGCAGTTTCACCGCGATGGGTGTTCCGCGTTGCTGATAAAAAGGTTGAGGTGCCAACAGAAGAATGTTCATATACTTTAGAGTAATTCTCTTTTTCGTATCGCTTTTGACAGCTGGGTTGCTTTTAAAATTACCGGTGAGCCGAAAAGATTGGTCATTCCAACAACTCGAAAAATATATTCAACTGTATTCGAGATAGTGACAGATTTAAATATACGGTGAACGACCATAGGAGCAAAAAATTGTGGTTTCAGAATGGGCTGTCCAAATTTTTGTTCGCCCAGAACTCGCAGAATTTCTCTTCTATTAAATAGTCGAAATGGTCTCGTATTGCCTTCCAGTGCTTTTTTGGCGCCGAATAGCAAGCGGTATAGAAAATTAAAGCTGCGGATATCAGGATAATCAAAGATGACAACATTTCTTGAAACACGACACATTTCTGAAATAAGCTTCTGCCATTGGTTGACATGGGGTAAAAGCCTGAAGGCCAGTACTACGTCGAAACAACTGTCCTCGAAAGGCAGATTTAACATGTTGCAGGTTATATACTCAAAACTTTCTGCCGGCAAGAATCTATCCAATCTTTCCCGGCAAACATCAGCACTACCCGTGACCGTGACCTTATATCCGTGTTTTACAAGCGGTACTGCCGTCTGCGCATGACCGCCTCCGATATCAAGTACGGTGGCATTTGCATAGGGCTTTAGTAACTTGAGACTAATTTTCGACTGAACGCAAAGAAAATATTCACCAACACTTCCCGAAAATCTTCGTGCATATCCGACGGATGAAGTTTCTATATCGG
>CAMYJP010000006.1:5066-30509 GCA_947258675.1 uncultured Desulfobulbaceae bacterium
TGTCTGCATGATCAAAAGTTTCCGGTTTTCAAGTAATTCTTAGGCTGCCGGTGGTAGATAATGTTAGCAAAGTAATTTATAAAAGCCATCATTCCATCTCATTTTTTGAGAGCGTAATACAATAAATAACAGGCTTCCATTACTCTAAAATTATTTTGCTCATTTTTTTGGAGTAATTGGGCATCTATTATAATAGCTCCGTAAGGAATTTATCTCATCTTTTTTTCGGGTTTCGCTCCATCCCATCTCTTTTGCCATGAAATCTGCAGAAAAGCTAATGGTCTCATCCTTAGGTTTTCTCGATGATCCAATGTCTGAGCGCCGAAGGAGTAGATCGGACAGATGGTATACAAACTCATTTTTTATGCAATAGTCCAATTCTGCCTTAATGGCTTCTTTAGAGCCTGGAATTAAATGGCCGAGTTCGGTATCACCATGGATCAATTTCTCGATGTCAAGATATTTTGTGCCATAATTTAATGATAGATGCCTTATTGTCTCTTTACTTAGTTTATTTTGTCTGTCAATTACTCCTTGAATGAATTTATCAATATTTCCAATACCAGCACCAGATCGCAAACGATTTTCTCTATTTTTCGAACGTAGGGTACGGCATAACTTCTCGGAGACTATGTTGATTGTTTTGGCGGCAACGTTCCTCGCCGTCGTATATTTTACTCCAAGTACCGAAATAAAGCCACTGGGTCCACCATTGAGAAAATGATCAATCAGAGAATAGTTGTTTTTTAAAACAAAATTTTTATTGCCTTCAACCGGATTTATAGGCACCAATCCTGAATGAACAAAGCAAACTTCATCTTCTTGAATATCGGCATCAGGCAATAACCGCTGAACCTGCCCGATACATTTAAAATATTCTTCTTCTGTAAGGGCAGTTTCTTCTGGCGAGGTATTGTGCACAAAATACCAGGTGCCAATCATAGTCGACCCGCGCCAGGGAACAAAAAATAAGAACCGATTCGATTGAAAATAATCATCTACCGGAGGACTTGAGTCCTTCAAACCAAAAGCGCAATCAGACAACTTTCTTGGAATTATGAGGTTTACAGCTTTGGCAAAATGAAATTGCGGTTTTTTTTGATCAACGCTAATTCCATCACAAACGTTATTAATCCAGGGCCCAGAAGCATTTACTACCAATTTACCGAGAATCTCCAATTTTTCTCGACATAATTTATCAAAGGCTTGAATTCCGACCACACGTCCCTTTCTTATTATCAGATCCTGAAATTCCAGATAATTGAACGCGTCTGCACCACACTCAATAGCGGATAAGATGAACTCAAGCGCCAACCTCACCGAATTATAGTTTAATGCATCGTACCAAAGAGCACCTCCGGTTATACCTGAAAGGTTTAAAACCGGAATCAGAGTATATAGTTTATCTTTAGATAGAATTTTACCTGGTGGTATTGATTCATTCCTATAATTTTTGTTGCCGACACAAATTAATTTATACAACTTAAGGGCTGCAAACATAGCCAGTTTGCCATTTTTTATTTGCTGATAGGTCGGAATAACGCATGGCAAGGGCTGAACTAAATGCGGAGCGATTTTCAATAATCTTTTTTGCTCATCAGCGGATTCTCGAATACGTTTTAAATCAAAGGATTGCAAATATCGTAGACCGCCGTGAATTATTTTCAAACTGTTTGCAGAGGTTGCGCTGCAGAAATCTCCTTTTTCAACCAAAATGGTGGACAAACCTCTCAGAGTCGCTTCCCATAACAACGTGGCTCCATATATTCCACCTCCAACAATGATTAAATCATATTCGTTTTTAATGTTTTTCAATCTATTGGACATATTAAAACAAACGAAAAATAGTAGATATTACGATTAAATTACAAAAATCAGGTTCTGAAACGCAGGGCAAGTTGATTTCTAAAAAAAGCAAAAAAACGCTCGGATTGGCCATATGGATGATAATTTATTAAGGGATTTAAAATCAAGCCCTTTAACGAGTTTGTCGGTTTTTCATCGACTAGTGAAGTGTTCAGTGAAAATCCAAAACTCCCCACTCTGGCGCATTCTGCTGCTAAGGGGAGTGGGTCACTGCCAGGGAAAATACCGATCCCTCGGTGCTTTGCAAGTCGAAAAAGATGAGGTTTCGGCCAAAAAAAAGGGCGGTTTCCATTATCCCCAAGATATACTGAAGTATTATTATTGTCGATTATGTCCTTTACAATTCTGCCTCTACCCCCTAACCATTTACCAACCCCCCATGGAAGTATTGGCAAGTCGTCATTATCATTTATCTTTTCAATAACAGCATAAATTGATTCTCCATCTCTAAATCTATTTGGAGTACCTATAGCTAACACCTCAAGGCCTTCTGCAGATACGATCTGACGACCAGCAATTAAACTAAGTTTTTTTGATTCATCAGATTTAGCATAAAGCGAGCAGTTTTCATCAGTGTGATAAAATTTCCATTTTCCTGATGTTTTCCCATCTGGGAGTTCTGTGCCGTCTGCATAGTTCCAAAGGTGATGAAACCAATTGTCTTTTGAGTTCTCGGCTAAAAGTAAAATTCCGCTAAAATCGTTGCCGAAACCCAGTTGGTTGGCGGCGAATTTGAAATTAAAATGGGCTGAGTCGAAGAATTTTTCTAGGTCATAACAATCGTAAATGTGGACGTGGGCGTCTATTAGGAGCATAGTAATAATTCATAGCTGACAGCTGAGAGTTCATAGCGAGAAACTGCCGGCATGGATGCTAATACAGTTTCAGGGTTCAGAGGTTCGACAAAAAGGGTTAAAAGCCAGAAGAAAAGAAAAAGGGGGTCTGCTCTTGACTCTTGTTTCGCTGAAGCTGGGCGGCTTGGAAGCTGGAAAGCCAGAAAGCCATGAGCTGATATCCTTCATTTAGCCTTAGATTTCTTTTTTTGGCAAATGTCGAGTTGCGTTATATACCTGAAAGGCTGGTTCATCTGCAGGTTTCCAAACATTCAACTTATGGGTCTGGGCTTTTTACAAAACCATCAACCACCAACAGTCAATTAAAGAGTTAATTTTTTTTGGCTGAAGGGATGTTTTTTCTCTTTGCCTGTCAGCCGTCCTTTTGGATGGATAAGTATTTTAATGGGTGACCTTTATCTTTTCCTCAGATGATATCTCTTGAAACCACCGGGTCACCTTTAAAACCGCTGAACCTAATTTCCTTTCGAAAGCTGGGGATATCTTGTAGCTGATATAAAAAAACCAATATAGGTACCATCTCATGCTGAAGAACTTCTGGCGATCCTTACCGAATTTCATGTGAAAGCTGTAAATCTTTTCGAGCGCGGCTTCTATCATCCTTTCTTTAGAATGTTCTAACCTGAAAAATGAAAATTTTGATAGTTTATGGCCCCTAGCGATTCGCATTGTGTCTTGCCATTTAATTCCGTCACGTTTCAGCCACCAGTTCTCAAGTCTATATTCATCCTTATATTTTTCGTAGATTTCAGTACCTGGATATGGAACAATTGGACTGACTTGATAACCGCTATCGTTGAATTCTAAAACGTGTTTTAGTGTAGCCTGTATGGATTCTTCCGTTTCCCAAGGGAATCCCAATATGTAGTTTGTCCTATATCGAATCTCCGCTTCTTTAGTCAATGAAAGAGATTTTTTTATCGTATTTAAGGTGATACCCTTTTTAAGGATTTTAAAAGAGTTGTCATCTCCATGTTCAATGCCAAAATTTATTAAAAAACAACCTGCCTTTTTCATCATTGAAAGTATGTTCTCATTAACGGAATTAATCCTGGAAAAACAAGACCACTGAATATTCAATTCATTTTCTAAAATCTGATGGCATGTTTCTTCAACCCTGGCAGCGTTGGCTGTAAAAGTATCATCTGAGAATGTAAATCGGTTAATGCCGAATCGATTCTTTAGATATTTAATCTCTTCAATCACATTAGATGGATTTCGAAATCTATACCTGCGTCCCATAACCATATTCGAGCAATAAACGCATAACGACGGACACCCCCGGCTTGATAGAATATTTCCAAATGGCTCTGCATCCATTTGACCTGAATAGTTTGCGCGATTAAAAAGCTCTTTAGCTGGAAATGGAATACAATCCAGATCTTTTATCAATCGCATGAGATCATTATGAATAATCTTATTTCCATTGCAGTAGCTTAAACCAGGAATGGTATTGACAGATCTTTCCTCTCTAATATGCTCAATTAATCTGGAAAATGATATTTCCCCCTCACCACGAACAACAAATTTAGCTCCAAAATTAAATGGTTCCTCTGGAACTACAGTAGGATGTGGACCTCCTACTACGACTGGAACTTGTATCAAAGATAGTGTTTTTAGCAGTTTATATGCTCTTTTAGCAAAATCAGTATATATACTGACACCTATTATATCTGGCTTATAATCTTCTACAGTACCGAGAATATCATTATCGGTGTTACTTGCCTTAATCGCATCAGCATCTACTACCTTGACATCGCATTCTGCATTTTTTGCCACTGCAGCGATATATGCAAGACCTAGTGGAACATCTGTCGTTGTGTTGGAAAAATTTGGATTTATTAGTAAAAATTTCAATTTCATCCTATTAAAATAAACGGTAGATTAAATTCTTAATCTAATATATTCAGCTGGTTTTGCATTGCAAAATTCATTTCTAGGGAGGAAACAATGCCATAGGAAAAAAGATTTTTAGTTTTAAGGTGTTTCAAAAAGTACGCTCTGACGTTATGTGTCAGTTTGATGGAACAGGTGCATATGAATGCGGGTTTTAGCCCTTTCAAAATAGCATAATTAGGTACAGCAAAAGGCATTTTGAGGTTGTGATATATTGCTTAAGTCAATAAGTTTTATCATCGGAAAATTTTTCTGCGCCCATGTACCAGTGCCTTCGTAAAATCCCAGGCAAGAAAAGACTTTCAAACATTTTATACCGTCTGAAAAGTAGGATTTTATAATTTTCTCAAGATCACCTTTAGACACTTTTTGATTATCAACAAGTAATTTTCCAACAAGATCTGAGCCTTCCCGTTCAATGAAGTGATTATGAGTAAAAAAACTTTTCACAGCATTATTGAACTTCATCGGTTTTAGGAAAATTTCACCCCAAGGATTAGCACTCCTTTGCACGTAGGTTCCCCATTTACGCTTATACCGAAAAAGTCCGTTATTTAATAAGGGACGAGTTCCCAGAAAATCTATTTCATGACAGCCGCTTTCATAGCCATACATAATAGTAAAATAATACATTGCACTGAAAACTCCTTTGAATATATCACCTCTAATACAAGCCGGGACTCCTACCCATACATATGCCAAACGTTCAGCTGACTGATAGAATAATACAGCAGCCAATATTTTATCGTTCCGGATTATTTGCATCAATTCACCTTTTCGACATTGACGCATGAATTTCCATTCCGGTTCGATGATAGCCGCATCCCCAAATCTTTTCTTGATGTATGGAATGTGCATATGATGATAAAAAGACTTATAATCATCTTCAGACCTTGTAATCTTATAAGTAAAACCGTATTTACGCACTTTCCTCAGATCCGTTCTTTTAGTATTCTTACGGAAACTATTTAATACTTCTTCCCATGTATCCGGAACTTTATATTTTTGCCGTATCCATCGAGGGACTCGAATGAATTCCGCACGTGGTAGAGTTTTGCAATAAAGTAACTCGACATCGGTAAATATTATGTCAACAGTGTTTTTATATTTATCAACCAAAGATCTTACGCGTAGTGAATTAATTTTTTTATATTTTGTCTTGACTTCAAATGAGGAGTACATTTCACCAATGATAAAGGAATAATTATCATAACCACCAATATATAAGGTCTTCATAGGCTCATCCGTATGTTTTTCACTGCCCATAATTATTGAAACATCAATTTTGTAGAAGCGGATAGATCCTGTTAGTTCCCATAAGTACTCGAGAAATCCGCCTACTTTTTTTCGGGTTTTCGTAAAAAATCCGATCTGACCAGTCCACTCAGGTTTTGTCGGGCTTATCTGGACATTTGTATTTTCTATCCTAACCATAGTTTTCAAAATCCCACAGACCTCTGAGGCATTCTACTTTTTTCACCCTTTGAATCCAGCATCCTCCGCTACAGGCACTTCGGTGGATGCAGGTGGAACATTTTTCTTCTAGCCTTGCGTGTCGAAATTTTCCGAATCCGTGTTTCCATATTTCCTTGAACGGCTTCTCCTGAATATTGCCTTCAGAGTATTTCCTATTGTCATCAACCTGGCAGGGCACAATATCACCACGCGGAGTGATTGCACAAAAAGTTAGTCCTGCATGGCAAAAGAAAGGCCACAGGTTTAATATATTATCCCAGCATCCAAGATACCCCATCTCCTCTGAAATAGTTACATTAAAAAATTTTCTTGCTTTTTCGATATATTGAAATAGCCTTAATGTTCTTTCTGCTGAAAGACCAAATTGATTATTTTTAGCACGGCCAACAGGTAAAACAGCGCCGAGTCTCCACCAATTGGCTCCGGATCTTTTTACTTGTTCAAACAAATCTGGCAGCTCATCAAAATTCCCATTATGCACTACAGTGTTAATAACTCGAAGAGGAATATTTATTGAGGTGTAATATTCCATTGCTTCCATGGTTATTTCATAGCCTCCCAAGTATCCGCGGTTTTCATTATGGGTATTCTCCATTCCATCAATACTTGTCCAAATATTTTGAAGACCGGCTTGCTTAATCTCTTTTTTGAATTTTTTAAAAAGCAAGCTATTGGTGAAAAATCCTACCTCCATTCCTTGCTTTTTAGCGTAATGAAGTACCTCAAATAGATCTTTCCGTAGTAACGGCTCCCCTCCAATGACAAAAAACTGTTTAACTTTAAGTTCTCCTAGCTCCTTAACAACCCCTAAAATTTGATCTGTGCTTAACTCCTCAGATTTAATCTGATTGGCGCTCGCTTCACAGTAAACGCACCTGGAGTTGCAGCGGTTTGTAGCAATCCAGTTTACGTATACCGGGCCTGGCCTGATACTGGTTTTTCGAATGAAGTTTACATAATAGCGTTTTAGTGTGAAGTAGTTATTTTTAAAAAAATCTCCAAGAACCGGGATCTTCTGGATATAATCACTCCAAAAAATCATCTTTTTCGCTATCCTTTCGATTAGCCTTATTCTCCCACCATTCTAGAAGGTAATAATAGGGATTGACAGGTATACTAGCTGATATGTCATTGTTGAATTCTTGGCCAAAGTGAGAGGGGTTCAGCCTGATCTCAAAATGAAGATGGTCTCCGATAGATTCTTTGAACCCGGTATGCCCAGTCAGCCCTATTACCTGTCCCTTCTTTACATGATCTCCGTTAGACACAAGGATTTCAGAAAGATGCAAAAATCGAAATAATATTTTTTCGCCATCAGGACCGACAACCCCATCACTATAGACATTCACGTGTTTCATGATGGTTTCGCTGTCTGGAGGTGCTTCTTTGTTATAACAGAAGCTAATACCATCAACAGGGCTAATTACTTTTTCCGATATCCCGTGGTTTGTCGCGAATATGTCTATTGCACTGTGCATTCCGTATTTGGTTTTATGTAACCAATTACCATACTTTTTACGAGTCCATTTGAGCTGTTCTATAACAAACAAACCAACAGCATTCCTCAATATCGGTTTGCTGTTATCCCAAATCGCAAGCCTTAAATCCTTAAAAAGATTAAAACTCTGGTAAGAATTAAAGGATTTAATCTTGTTAGCTCGTGAAAAAACAAACTTGGTGATTTCTACCCCGATCTTAATTCCGTTCACCTCTATAGGTCCAATACCACCTTGGCGGCCATCGATCATACCGCAATAGGCAAAGTGCTCATATCCATCAATATCAAGGGTCACTCTTGTTCTGGGTTTGGAATAATTAAAACTTTCTCCCTTAATTTCGATTACCCTAATATTGCTCACATCATTATTGCGCTTAATCTGAATAACATCTCCTATATCCAAGTCCATATAGTATGGTGTCATTTGATATTCTGGAGTGTTAACGAAGTCTATCTTGTAAATAGCTGATGTTCTATTCAGGTTCTTTTGTTTATTATAATGCTGGATGGGCACATGGAAAAATATTTTATAAAGTGCGAAAATAAATCCTGTAACCAGGAAAGAAACAAATGCGTACATTTTGAGTGAGTGCATATCGACTTTTATTTTAAACACGCTATTATAGTGCCACTAAAATTGAGCGCGTAGCTTCAGCATAGAGTATGAAACAAATCACAACCGGCAAAAATCTTCTTCAGGGTGCAAGCAATTGCTTAGATCAAAAATTCTCAATTTCTTCGAGTGCTTTCGTGCAGCTTTTAAAACTCCATCCTCAAGCCCCGATAAGGCAAATATTTTTAAATGATCTAGTCTCTGCGAATAATATCTTTTTTCTATATACTCAAGATCTCGTGCATTTAGTTGACGGTTATTTAAAAGTATTCTACCCACAAGCTTCTTTCCATTTCTGGTTATAAAGTGATGATGAGACAGAAAATTAATAACGGGTATATTAAATTTTAAAGGCCTCAAAAGGATATCTCCCATGGGCATACAGCCATTCTCTACGTATGTTCCCCATTTACGTTTATATTGAAATACTCCATCGTTGAGTAAAGGACGACTTGGGCCGAAATCTATGGTATGGTTGCCGTTTTCATAGCCGTAACGTATAATGAAATAATCAATTGCGTCAGAGGCTCCTTTTAACATTTCAGGTTCAACATTATCAGGAGCTCCAACCCATTCAATGGACAAGCGACCTTTATCATTCAGTAAAGAAGCCAATACTATTTTTTCGTAATGTAAAAGCTGAATCAACTGGGCATTATTACTTTTTTTTAAGAAGCTCTTTTCCGGAACTATGATTGCTTCATCTCCGTACATTTTCTTTATGTAAGGTGTGTACATATGGTGATAAAAATTTTTTATGTCTTTTTCTGAATTTGATATATTGTAAGTATAACCGTGTTTAAGTATTCTTCTCATTTCTTTCCGGGTGCTTTTTCGAAAGCTATTTAGCACATTTTCCCATGTATCCGGAACTTTAAATCTTTGTTTTACCCATTGAGGTATTTTAATATACTGTTCCCTCGGAAGCATTTTGAAAACCAGGAGACCAACATCAATTACGACCAGATCCACAGTACTCCTATATTTTTTTATCCAGCTCCTTATGTTTAACCCTTTAGTGTTTCGGCATCTTTCAATAATGCTGAATTTAGAGTACATTCTATTAAAAATAAAAGAAAAGCTATCGAATTTACCAATATATAGGACCTTGAGATGATGTTTTGAGTATTTTTCATTCCCTTCCAGAACCACAACATCAAATCCATATAATCGGGCAGAGCGTGATAACTCCACTAAACCTTCTAAAACCAGCTCTGCATAAGACAGCATTGTCCAAAAAAAATTTATCTTAAGGTCGATTTTATTCATGACCGAGGTAAAGGGCATTCTCATTTCGTCAGCATTCATATGTTGATCATCACAATATTCTTTGCATTTCTAATTCTACTTGTTAGAAATGCTGTGTATCTGAAAGGTGATGATAAAATCACTAATTTCTTGAAATTCCAGAAAAAAAACTCGGATTTGCAAAATCTTTTTTATACGAAAGGCAGTCTAAGTCATCCATAGCTATCAGATAGTCAAAAGTTTCAGGTTGCCGGATAAAATTCGATTTAGCATCCGATACCATAATAATACCAGGACGTGGAAATGAAAAATTGGATGAAAAAGATGAAAAATAAGCGCCTGCGTCCATGACTGCAAGAATATCTCCTGACCGGAGATACGTTAAATAACGATTTTTGAACAAATAATCTGCTGATGTGCATATACAGCCCATTATATGATAGGCATGATCCAGTTTTTCATTAGCCCTATTGGCAACAAATACTTCATGATATTCATAGTCACACGGATAAGCGCAAGAAAATCGGCCAGCATCGCTTATGGCAAAGCGGGTACCATCTTTCTTTGTCTTAATCGTATGAATTTTTGTGAGCAGAAGCTCAGATTTGCTAGTAATAAAACGACCGGGTTCAATAATTAATTTAGGTGTCACTAGATTATTCGCAGAGCAAAATATCTTTACACAATTTATTATTTCATTGAGAAAATCCTGAATGGGTTGACAACTGCGTAGCTCAGGCGGTTTTGGAAGACAGCCGAAAAACCTGTATAGACCGAATTCCAGTCTCGACATTGTTTTTACAGTGGGCACTCCAAAACCTCCGCCAATGTCAAGATAGGGTATTGTAGCCCCCGTTTCTGTATATACTTCCTGCATAAATTCCAATGCCTTAAGTGTACAATTCTTATGAAATAGTGCATCTTTAGCATTGCTGGTAACATTAAAATGAAGGCATGTTAAATCAAAGTAATCATTATAAGAAACTATTTTCTTGCAAGCTTGCATAGCCTCACCGCTTTCAATCTCAAGCCCGAATTGATCTCGCGTAACTAATCCCAGTCTAATCCCTACACATACTCTTTTTTTTAATTTCTTTGCCAGATGGTATATCTTATCGACTTCAGACAAATTATCAATATTAATTGACAATATTTTCCTATTGATTGCATTAACAATACTTTCTTCAGTTTTACTAACCCCGTTATAAATTGTCATATTTCCCGCTACACCTAATTTCTCAGCGAGCCATAGTTCATAGGGTGAAATAGCCTCAGCTCCAATTCCTGTATGATGAATTTCTGTCAGTATACCAGGGATACAATTTGTTTTGTAAGAAAATAATATCTTGGATCCAGTAGGTGCTTTTGCCATTGCCATTTTTAAATTTTGGATGTCCAAAAAAAGTTGATTTTTGTTAAAAACTAAAAGGGGCGAACCATAGTGATTTATTAAGTCAACAGCATCTAAGCTGTCAATCTCGATATGGTTTTTATGATTCCTTGTTAAATTCCATAATTTTAAATCGTGTATTTGACTTTTGCACTGCCATTTTTGAGATTGTTTAACCATGAATCGTGAGATGGTTTTAATGAAATAATTAATCATTTTTTCAGTTTATTTTCCCTTCGAATAAGCCAAACCTGAGGTTAATTACATAATATAGACCAGCCATTAGAACTAGTGTTATGAAACAACCAATGGTCGTATGAACAAAATCAGGTATCCATCCGGCATATGTTACAGGAAGGAATTTGCAAATTATATAAACTAAAATAAATATTGTTATATAGGGTATAGCGACAAGCCCTATGAATGATATAGATTTCTTAATTGACATCTTTAGTGCATGAAGAGAGCTGATCATTGTAAGTGAAGAATAAATTGCAAAGCTCAATGACGTTCCTATAGCGGCCCCGATAATCCCCTTGCCGCTCATTATCAAAATGTAGTCAGTAACAGCCCCGACTATAACGGAAATGCCGGTAAGTAACAAAAGCATATTCTGTCTGTTCAGTGAAACAAGTATTGTCGCGGGCATACTGGCTATAGCCATAAAAAAAGCCACCGAAACCATAATTTGTCCTGGCACAATTGCTTGTATATAATTTGGTAGCAACCACTGGATCGGCAGATGTATGGAGAGAAAGATGACCCCCAGAAGAGGACAAACTAGATAAACCAAAATTAATGTAGGTTGAGTCAGATACCTTTCAATTGCTTTCTTATCTCCTCCCCTCCCGATTTTTTCCATGAGACTGGGATAGATTACGGTAGCAACAGAATGAGGAAGGATCATGACTAGATTGGTGATGTAGGACTGTAGTGCATATATTCCGAGATCCTGTGTACTCATGAGCAAGCCAATCATGATTTTGTCAACATTCGTTAGAAGCATCAGCATGGCCACGGACATCATGATGGGAAAGCCTTTTCGGATAAGATCTCGGAGAAGAGCGAGATCCAAAAAAGGGGATCGATATAGTGAAATACCCCCGCCCCAAAATAGCACAAGAAGATAGGAGATGCCGAGGGCCATTAAAAATCCTGCAAGACCGGCGTATTTCGCACCAACTGTCCCCATGACCGTTGAGTTGATCGCAAAACCAAGAATTAGCAGACTCGAACGGCCAATCCTCTTCTCGGCTTGCAATCGGATAATGGTATACCAATAGACCTGGCTGATCAGAAAAACCAGAGCAAAAAGAGTCCATTCCGAGCGCAGGGCATTCACCGCGCTCCCCTCAGTGCTTAAAAGATAAATACACAAGAGAATCGCTAGGCATGAAGAGATAATCAGGTTAAATCCCAGAGACGTCCTTTTGATCCTCTCCGCAAGCAATAAGTCACTTCTACCCACTGCATAGGGCACCTCTCTCATCATTGCATCACTCGTTCCCAAATGTGAGTAGGCAAAAAACATGTGGACAAGCTTCATCTGTGTCCAGATCCCCAGTGTATTTGGACCAAATATTTTTGCCAGTACAAATCCTCGGATAAAGAAGAAAACTTCGGACAGTACCCGGGCTGAGGAAAATAGCGAAATTAAAGTGAGCACTTTTGCTCTTGCAACAGCCAAATTATATACTCCTGATTTTTTTTCGTGATCTTTGTTATAAGGAATTCGAAGTGTTCATTCAATCATTGTGCAACATGAGGGCCAGTTTCATTTCGATCCAAATACCAAAAAAGGCCGGGCCAAGTATTTTCGTCAGCAAAAAGCCTCTTACGGCAAAAAGAGCTTCTGCCAGATAACGTGCTACGGAAAAAAAGGAGATCTGGGGCAATACTTTTGTTTTAAAATCCGGCATCAAAATTCATGAATAGCGGAGGTTGAATTTTTACATACGCAGTCATTCGCCAGCTCATCAAATTGACAGGCAAGGTTCGACCAGGTGAATCTGGCTGCTCTTTCTCTGGCAGCACAGGATAGCCGTGTGATTTCTATTTCATTATTCATTAGGAAATTCAGTGCATTGGAGATTTCCGCAACACTGCCACATTTTGTTTTGAGTGCGGCATTCCCCACCACCTCAACACAGCCACATGCTTCAGAGGTGACGATGGCACAGCCGGCAGCCATTGCTTCGAGCAGAACAACAGGAAAATTTTCCTTAATGGAAGGGAAAACAAATATCTTGGCCGATTTATAAAGATCAATTAATTCCTTTCCTCTAACAAAACCAAGGAAGCGAACCATGGGAAGATTTTGACCCATCTTTTTAAGCACTGATAGGTAGGGCCCGTCTCCGGCGATCAAGATTTCCCAGTCTGTTTTAAGACCCGTAACGGCTTTAAGAAAATACTGAATCCCCTTGCGCTCAAACATGCGGGTCACGACCAGTATTCGATTTTTTTTTGCACCTTCTGTATATTCTGGCAAATCATACCCATTAGGAATAACCGCCACCGGTGTATCCGTGTGGTGCCCAATGAGCTGTTGCAGGAAAAATGACGGGGTGGTGATTCCTTTACTGTTTGAAATTATACGTTTCCAAACAGGCCTTATAAATTTATGAGCGATTTTAAACCGGTCAGGGTTATAGCCAGGGACATCTGAGCCGTGTGTGGTGATGATATACGGCAGCCCGGTTTTTTTCCATAGTAGATACGATACAATGCCGGACGGGACGATAAAATGGGTATGATTAAGCTGATAATCGCATTTGCGAATCAGCTCTAGAGCTTTGAAATAAGCAGGCAATATAAGTGTTAGCATTTCAGCCAACGTTACATAATGGCTGAAGCGGCGCCGGCATCTGACACGATGGATCCATACACCGTTTCTTTCTTCATATGCCGGTAAATTTTTCTGGCCGGAAGTCACAACGTCAATATGATAGCCCATTTTGACAAGGGCTTCGGCCAATCCTTGGGATACAACTCCGCCTCCCCCGCCGATTGGAGGATATTCATAATTTATGCATAGTAGATTTTTATCCAATTCTTTATCTCACACGCGATTCAACCACGCGAAATTTTCTGCCCGGTTTAATATCAAATTTATCATTTTTTTGAATACTTATTCGTACTCCATTCCCTATAATGGAACGGATAACTTCGCTAATTTCATTTTCAGAGGTGTCAATGCCATTCCTGCCGGTTTCAACTTTCACTGTGAAAATATCATAATCTATCTGAGTAACCTGGTAATTCTTGATACCGCGTAATTTTTCAATTGCGCATGTTAATCTGTATGGCGAAAGGATCTGGCCGTTTTTTAATTTCACACAATCTGAGATTCGCCCCTCGATCCTTTTGAGTATGGTGGCCTTTCTTCCGCATGGACACAGCTTGCCTCCACCTGAATAAACGATATCACCGGTTTCAAACCGAATAAACGGCATAGCCATTAAATTAAGATTTGTCATTACAAGCCTAGAACCATTCCCATTTCCAACCGGCAGATATTCGACAATAGTTGAATCTTCTGCAAGATGTAATCCATTATGTTCAGCGCATTCCCACCCAACAATTCCCATCTCGGTCAGACCATAAAACTCATATAATTCGGCGTTAAACGTATTTTCTAAAAAAGCACGAGTCGACTGGTCAAGCGTTTCGGCAGTGGATATGATTTTCTTTGGATAATATACCGGAAAATTTGTACTATGGATTAATTCTGCAATCAATTTTAAAGGCGTTCGACTACCATAAAGATAATCCGGTTTTACATTGTTCAATTTTCTAAGAAGTTGATCAGGGGAGTCCAATATTGAAGTGTAATACCAGCCAGGAGGAGTGACTTTTTTTTGGTCCGGCTTTTCGTCGGTGATCAAAAGTATCCTTTGTGTTATTTTGTAACCGGCCGATCTCAATGCCCTGAGGAACAGCATATTCCGTGTGATGACAAAATCAGGATCGTAGTAGACCGTGAAAGGTTCGCCTGTCGATCCGCTCGTATGCTCCGATTTGAGAGCATGGCAGTGAAACCTCTTGTTGGTTAAATAATTCTTATTAAATTTTTGTAATTCGGCTTTTCTTGTTAATGGTATTTTAGAGAGATCTTCAACTGAGTTTATATCCTCTGGTAACAAACCTATGCTTTCAAAAAGATTTCGATAGTAAGGAACATTTAAGTATGCCTCTTTGACCAGCCGTTTTAGTTTTAGCTCCTGAATTTGTTTTATTTGCTCTCGACCACGCCACTGGTTTTTCATCAGGTGCCGGTATGTCATGTAAATTTTATATATGTTCATTTTGGCAGGATTATCCGAAGAGAGCTTGATCACCTTTAGGAGCAACGTTAGCAGCAGTTTAAAAGGCACTCATTAAACTTACGGAGGTTATTTTTAAGGTCTAACACTTTTTGTTGTAAATTGAATTCACTTACAACAGCTTCGGATAATAGATCAAAAAGCTTATCTTTCTGATCATTAGCAACAAAATCTGCAACTGGAATTACCTTGCTTTGTATACCGAGCAGTTCGAAGAAGCCGAAAAATTTCTGATTATAAGCCAGTCCAACAATATTTGTACCAGCATCAGCAGCGAAAATTGTCGGGTGCATCCTAACTCCCAACATGGCAGTCATACATCCGGTAACCGCCTTATAGAGCATTGGGTTGTATATATTAAGGAGCTTTGTACATGGGGAGTTCATTTTATGCATAATTTTCTTGCATATCAAATTATCTGCTTCATGCGAGACATTGTATGTCGGTAAAAAAAGAATAAATGCTTTATAATTAGCAACAACTCTGTCAAGGACCTCGGCAAGCAGATGAATCATCTTTTCGCATTTCTCTTTACCAGGAATTTTACGAAGATTATATTTTACTGCATATTTATGAGGAATTATGGCTGAGCTCTGATGAAACCATTTTCTGGCAGCCACCCCTATGATTGGAACACCATTCAGCGGAATATTGTTTCTTTCTAATATATCTATTGCCTCCTCCCGGGGTGCTGAGGGTAGAAGTAGTCCAGGATCCGGAATCACATATACAGGATTTGATGTTAAGGTTTCTGCGGTCTCTTTCGCAAGATTGTCTCGCACGGTGATGTGTTCCATGCAGGCAAAAGCGAGTCTGGCAAAGAGACGACTCGTTATCTTTTTTAACGGCCCAACGCCGAGGGAGTAGCCGATGATCTTTTTGTTTATGGCTCTTACCATCGCGATTCTTATTGCCCAGTAAGGCATTTTCACAAGACTGTCATCATCCTGAAAAAGTCCGCCACCTCCACACAAAATAAGATCAGACATCTTCGCTGCTTTAATTAAGGCGGGAAGTCCCCTTATTCCCCTGGGCACGGTTTCTACCCCGAAAAAAATACTATCTGCGCCGGGATTGCCGGAAACAAAGGTGATTTCCAGTTTGGGATTTATTCTCCTGAATTCATGACACATTGAAAACATAATTGCTCGATCGCCAATGTTTCCATCCGTGTCACCCGCCAGAATGAGTATTTTTCTAACTCGGTTCATTTCCTATCAGAAACCCTAAAAAAAATTGCGGCAAAGGGATCAAAGCCTGAATTGTGAATAAGGTTGGTTGACTATGGTAATTCTGAATTTTGGATTATATGGTGATAATTATTAATTTTGAATTTTTAGTTTTGAATTATATATTCTTTTTAGACCCCAGTTGAATAAACAATAGATAACTTCAAAGGGGCAGGCAGGGATGATTGAGAGCTTGAAAACGTAAATTTCAATGCTTTGCTGATGACCGACTATCCTCTGAGTGGAAGTACTCTGGCTCTGGCTTTTTTATGATTAATCGAAATTAAGGCGCCGTCACCGAGTTTATCTTTAAATTTCTTGATAGCTTCAACTACGATTATCCCAACTGATTCAGGCATAACGTTCTGAGTACGAACCTGAATAACACTGGGTGCTGCTGCACTGGTGGCAGCAAGTATACTTCCGAAGTCCAGATCATGCGTAAAAACAATGAAACTGTGGTCCAGTGCCCATACCATAATCGCTTGATCTGTTGCACCAAGATCTCCAATATTGGACCAGTGAATTGCCTCCCAACCTTCTGCATCAAAAACATCAACCCATTTTGGTGGGAGATTCATGTCAATGAGAATTTTTATCATGATGCAAGTGGAATTTCCACCTCCTCGGCTCTCCAAGCAGCATAAGAAAGAGCCTCATAAATGTCATCTCCCTCGAGATATGGGTAGGCTTCAAGCACCTCCTTAATCGTTTGACCTGATGCAATCAGTCCGACGATTGTGCCAACGGTTACCCTCATCCCTCTGATACATGGTTTGCCTCCCATTACCTGAGGATCAAAAGTTATTCTTTTTAGCGGTTCCATTAGTGTCTCCTATACAGCTTCGCTGTGGATAGCTGTATGTTGTAGGTTGTAGGTTGTAGGTTGAATGTTGACACCCCGATGAGGATACCAGGTCAAAGCTTGAATAGTGAATAAAGTTGGTTGATTTTTTTAATTAGCCACCCCGATGAAATAAGTGCAACGGAGATTTCATTAACCGCAGACACACGCGGACTGACGCGGACATTTTGAGTGAATGTGAAAAGTTAAAAGTGATAAGTGAAATAAAATACAATTTAAGCTTTTGAACCCGGAATCCTTTCCTGCGAGAAATTGAACCCCGATGAAATAAAACCCACCAATGTTTCATTGAGCAGGCTGGGCAGGCGGGATAAATTTGGATCGTTTAGAACCTTTGGATCGGTTTTATCGAGAAAAGCGAGACTCGCGAGAAAGGGTCCCTGGGCGCTGGGCTATAAGATAGCCTATGGCCTATTGCCTATTCATGTATTTTGCTTGTTCTTCCTTCAGGTACCCGATCTTTTTCGGTTTGCTATCAACAGTCAACAGTTGATCAAGGGTTTCAAAAACAACCTGGAATTTTCCATCCATGTCGGCTCTTAGATTTTCAATCTCTTTACGTAGTTCCGCATTATCAGATATCAATAGTCTCATCTTTGTGAAGGCACGCATTATCTGGATGTTAACTTGACCCCTTAGTTGAATAAGCAACATGGCAAAGATTATCTAAAAACTTGAAATTATGGCCAATAATGCAGGGCTATCAACATTTTCTGGAAATCTCAAATAGTGAATTAGAAGAATGGGATCGATTTTACCATGTTGTTTACCCTTCGGGACCGCCGGAGGTCTTCAGATTCTGTGTTGTCAAGGCTTCGAAGTAAACCCCTACGACTTCACCCCTGACGCCTTGACTCTGAAGCCCTCCGACGTTTGCAACGTTGGGATTGTATGGCAGTCTTGCTGCGTAAAACGCTGGATAACATCGCCACGCCTTGCTCGGTAAATGCCATTGGGCTGTACCTCAACCCAATTTTATCGCGATTGGAGATCGCAAATTGCGACCTCCATTTTTTAAACTCTGACTTGGAAAGCTCAAACATGAAATCGTCAGGGAATCTTTCGATATTCCTTTTTACTTGCTCCTTCAATCTCTTTGTTTCAACTCCATAAAGTACGGCCAGATCGCGATCCATGATGACCTTTTTACCGCAGATTAGGTTAATTGGGTTGATTGGTTGACTATGAAAATTTTGAATTTTGGATTATTAGTTTTGAATTTTTAATTAACCGCAGACACACGCGGACTGACGCGGACATGCACTGAGTAAATTAAGCAAATAAGTTGAGTGGTTGACTATGATAATTCTGAATTTTGGATTATTAGTTTTGAATTGATTGGTGTAGTTGATTAAGATGACTGAGCTGATTGGGTTGTTGAGTTGGTGTATTATGCTTGGCTCCAACCGGAGGCCCTGGCCTGACCGGCGATCATCATATCATAAGGTCCGATGGGTTGGCCTATACGATACAGCGTTGCCCTTATCTGGCCAAAATGATATGCGGCTTTGTTGTCGAAAGGCAACACTTCAAGCCGGGCGGCCATGGCCTCGATGTCTGCCAGGTTCCTCTCCACCTGTTGTGAATGTTCCGCGCCAAACACCAATTCACCTAAGGTTACAGTAGAAATGCCCATCCGGCCATGATGCTGCTGAAAACGTCTCTTAACCTGCTGCGGACGGTTTTTCATGGTATAAATGACAATATTGGTGTCCAGCAGGTACTTCAGCATTACAAGGTCTCTCGGCGCTGGTCTTCCGGCTGCTTTCGGGCAGTCATAAAGTCACTGGAAACTCCCGCTCTATTGAACCATTCATCCCAGGATTGGCTCGCCGGCACAATCATACGTTTGTTGCCAAGCGCGGTGATTTCAACATCCTTCACGGATTCCGGAAAGGCAACTTCCTTGGGCAAGCGAATAGCCTGACTCCGGTTGTTTTTAAATATTCTGGTTTTCACACAAGCCATAACGATACCTCCGATAAAGGGCCTGCTGGATTCAAAAATATGATAAAACAAAAGTGGTATATGTCAAGGGGATATACATGAATTTTGGATTATTAGTTTTGAATTTTGAATTAATTTGGTATTTCGGAAAGGCGAAAAAAATGTGAAAAGTTAGAAGTGATAAGTGCAACAAAGATTCCATCCCGGTTAAATAGGTGCTGGACATCTTAAAGCGCGCATTTAACTAGACAAGAGGATTCTTTGGATTTTTTTAACCCAATTAAAGCTTTTGATATTAACCGCAGACACACGCAGACTGACACAGGCTATCGCTGAATGGTTCCGCATTAAACTGCGAGGGGAACCTTCTGGCGGAAGACCCTGGAGACATAAATTCTGTATACACACGAGGATGTTCCATAGGACAGTTTCTTGGTGCAGGGTTTTAAAGAAGTTGTAAGGTTGAATCGTAACCAGCATCAGTTGGGGCGGTGGTTTTTTCCAGAGCTTAGATGCGATTTTTAACTATCTATTCGAATGGATTGGATATACTGACATCAATTTTTTTAAAATCGTCAATATTCCTGGTAATCAGAAATAATTCGTTGGATATTGCTGTAGCAGCGATAATAGCATCAGGAAGTTTGATGCGTTCTTTCTTCCTGATTTCAATCACTTTATCTGCGATCTCGCGATCAATGTAAAGCATATTAAATAGTTCCAACAGCTCTTGAATAAATTTTTCCTCACTTTTATCTCTGAATCGATGGCCGAGAATTTCCATGTAGGTTATTACAGAGATATTATGTTCATCGAATTGATCGATGTATGAATAAGGGATCTCCTTTTTTGAAAGATAAATTATAATGTTGCTGTCAAACAGCGCCCTCTTCCCAATCATGCCTTACCCTTTGCTGCCACTCATCAGGATCCTTAACCGAGTCAAATGGATTTACATCTTGATATTTTTTAAAAAGCTGATCTAGTTGTTTGCTGATGTTCATTTTAGGCCGGTATGGTTTTATCGTGATTTCAAGTTTTTCATCCAGGAATTCTTCTGGAATCTGTATGCACGGCCGAATACTTGAACCCTTTTTTATAACTGTATACTTTTCCATCGGGATTTTCCTTAAACTCTTATTTACCTATATAGCTTTGATATCGGTATCGATTGATCTACATATATAACTTTTCGGCCTTTAGGAGGTTTATAATTTGATTTAGCGTAAGTTGGATTGCCATTTCGTTGCACCGGAATTTCAATTACTTCAAAATTTATTATCAATACTGACCATTGTCAATCCAAAAAAAAAATTAGGGGCATCTTGATTACAAGGAAGGCGCACGGCACATGATTCACGGTGCCCCGGTGAAATCCTACCTTCGATAGGTGAGCAAAGCTCAATTCCACTGAGCAAGCCCCGGTAGAATCCTACCTTCGGTAGGTGAGCAGGTCTCATTTCCACTGGACAAGGACGCTCGGAGGCTGTGAAGTTGGGATGATTGCGAGCTTTAACATAATCATTGTCCCGCATTCAGCTCCAAATAGCGAGAACATGTTACAAATTGGCAATGGTCGAATTTCTCTATAAGACTTCTCAACTTTGCTTGGGTTTTATTAAGATTGGTGTAATGTCGGAACCTGTAATTGAAAGAAGCTTGATTTACTTTGGGTTGTTCAGCGTCGGCTTCCCAAGGATGAGCGTAAAATGAATATGCTCCATCCTTTTTGACTATAGAGAGTACCCCTGCCTTGAATAGCCACCACGGAAGCAATCTGAAGTAGGCACCTCCACCCCATGGAAGAATCCATCGGTTAAGCTTTAGGTTGCTGATGGGGAGTTCGTAGAAATTATCTGATATTTTATGGGCAATGCCCTTTTTGCCGGTTCCGTTCAATGAGATTTTTCCGTAGCGGCCGTGGAGGCTGAAGGAATTGTAGCTGGAATCATAAAAATAACCGGCATCTTCAATGGTTTTAAGAATATTGTGGTTAATAGCGAAGCTGGGCGCACGATAGCCAAATACCGGTGCCCCGGTGATGTCTTCGAGCCGCTTTTTGCTGTCGGTCAAATCCATCTTGACATCTTTGGCAGACAGCTGATCCGGCAGTTGGTGATTGCAGCCGTGGGACGCAACTTCGTGGCCGCGGTCCTGAATTTCGCGAACGAGGTTTGGGAGCCGATCTGCAATCCAGCCGAGAATGAAGAAAGTGGCTTTGATTCTATTTTTATTTTTTCTGACAGGATTGACAGGATTTTGGGGATATTCTTTTTGTTCTTTCTTTTCTGTCTTCTGACTTCTGTCTTCTGTCTTCTGATCTCTGACATCTATTTCATCAAAGAGGTCTAGCAATCGATGGACGTTACGTTCAACGCGGAGTTCGCGCTGATCCCAGGTAGAGAAGGGTATCCAGGGCTTGAAATTTTCTACCTGGAACCAATCTTCAACGTCGATGGTTATTAAAATGTATTTGTTTTTGATCACTGATAGGAAAGGATTCGAATTTAACTGTTTTTTTGCCACGGACCCGCACAGAATGACACAGACATTTTGAGTGAATGTGAAAAGTCAGAAGTGATAAGTGCAAAAGAGATTTCATCCCGGTTAAACAGGCTTCGCGTTGAACAGGACAGGTTGGGCAGGCTGGACAGGTTGGGCAGGCAGAGATCGCAGCCGCCGGCCTCTCCAAGCTGTGGACTATACGAGCTGGAAGCCATAGGGTGCGCGCCCCGGCGGGAGGACGCATAGAATTTATTTTACCGCCCCGATGAAATGGAAGCAAAAAAGATTTCATTGGGCAAGCAGACGCACGCAGATGGATACAGACAGAAGTGCTGGGATGCCTGGAGGCCTGGCAGTTGAGAAGCCTAAAGGATACAAGGTCATGGATGACTATAGAATCACATCGCTATAATAATAATTCCCAACACAGGCGCAGGTGGATGGGGTCGTTGGGCTTGTTTCTATCCTTAAACAGCCCAGTTGTCCACCTTAAGCCCTTCGACGCGTTTAAATTCCCTCTCATTATTTGTGACTAAAGTCCGGTCAAGGCTCAGGGCATGCGCCGCTATCAACAAATCATGAGCGCCAATCACTTCTCCCCGCTTTTCGAGACTTGAGCGGACATCGCCATACACAACGGCAGCCTGCTGGTCAAAAGAGCAAATCTCGAGGATTTCACCCAATGCATTCAGTCTTGATACATTCGCTTCTACACGCTG
Organism: uncultured Desulfobulbaceae bacterium; assembly: GCA_947258675.1. The sequence continues at coordinate 27,498 of CAMYJP010000006.1, forward strand.
ACTTTTCTTTGCACCATTCATCAATTCCGCAAATGTAATTGCAGACAAGGAAAGTTGGTCCGGTTGGATCAACTCCAAGCGTTTCAATATACGCAATGGTTTGCGCTTGATAATGTAAATGCAGATATCCGTATCCAACATGTATATCAAAACGGTTCTCTCCCTTGCACGGAAGGTTGACGGCGACCATTTTCCATAAAGTCTTCCGACATATCGGCTAATAGCTCAAATACCCGAGCCAAATTCCGTAGCTTTTTTCGTAAGACTATTTCATCACCCCTACGAAAAATCTCCACCTCGGATACATCAAACTGCAACTCTTTGGGCAAGCGCACCGCCTGTGAATTTCCGCTTTTAAAAATCTTGGCAGTTATCATGAATTTTACCCCCTATCAATGTATATACTTTGAATATATACATTTGGGTTTGGTGTGTCAACACGTTCGCTTATTGAGTTGCTTGGGGTTATTAGGGTTTAGGTTAAGAGACACACTGAATTCTTATCTTTTGCCACCCCGATGAAATAAGGAACAAAAGATTTCATAGAGCAGGCTGACGCAGACAGCAACCGGATGCAGAGTTATTAGTTTGTAAATCTAAACCGCCAAATCTTTCGACTTCTGCCAGACTTTCAAATCCTGGAATTTGCCCACAGCTTATTTCCCCCTTATTCTGTAATCTTAATGACTTGCAAAATATTCTCTTGCCTTCTGACCTCGCTTTGCGCCTCGAATCTTTCCCTCTTTGCCCTGCGCCTTGAGCCTTACACCCTATATGCCATGCTCGCCTCCGAGACTCGCAGCATTTTCCTACAGCTCCGCCTTCTCGGTTACATTGGCGGGTGCAATATAACTGATGCGCGTCGCGGGTCGTCAGTTGAATAACATCCCTTGGGCGCCTTGTTGTAGCGAAGCGGAAATCCCGTCGTCGGGGAAGCTACAGCATCCCTCCAAAGGCGGATCTTCGACCTCGACTTTTGCAATATCAGGGTTCTCAGGGGTTAGTTGCAAATGATGTGCCCGGAGGGTGTCGTTTCATGAAAAGCCCGGCCTTTTTATTCAGTTTATATTATCTATAGATATCATATTGTTATCGTAGGACGATTTATTTAAAATTAAGGGGGAAAGAGAAAAGCTATAAGATTGTGAAGTGGGTATGTAATAAATTTCCCAATAATAGGAAATAGAGTTCCAATATTTTATTAACCGCCCCAGTTAAATTCGCTGCGCTCCATTTCTTCGAAATATTGAACGGGGCAGGCAGACTCACGCAGACTGACGCGGACAGTCGCTTCGCGATGATATTTTTGCTCGAAGGATATAGCTGTCGGCATTCGCCTGCGTCGGTCGGCGGTTAATTACCATTCAGATAATTCTATGTAACCGCAGACTCACGCGGACTGACGCGGACAGTCGCTTCGCGATGATATTTTTGCCCGATGGGCATAGAGTTTTTGGTCGGCCAGTCGGCCGTAAAAATGTCTGCGTTTGTCTGTGTCGGTCTGCGGTTAATCATCAAAAAAAGATCCTATTTAACCGCAGACTGACGCGGACGTGATGATATTTTTGCCCGGTGGGTATAAAGTTTTTGGTCGGCCCGGCGGCCGTAAAAAATGTCTGCGTTTGTCGGCGTCGGTCTGCGGTTAATTATCAAAAAAAGATCCTATTTAACCGCGAACACACGCGGACTGACGCGGACCAAAATCTGAATGCTGCCACATTAAGTTCCAGGGAAGGCTTTCAACCGGATAAATATGTCTGCGTTCGTCTGTGTCGGTCTGCGGTTAATTACCATTCAGATAATTCTATGTAACCGCAGACGCACGCAAACTGACGCGGACAGTCGCTTCGCGATGATATTTTGCCCGATGGGCAGGGCTTATTTGGCTCACAATTTTTATTTATCAGCATTGAGGAACCTGACGAGTTCCAAAACGTCTTCTGTTTTGAATAAGGTAATTTCATCAATTTTCTCAAAATCAGTGTCATTGCTCCTCAGCGGAACATCATTTTCCAAGGTTAGTGCAAGGATATCCACATCGAACGGATCCCGCTCACCTATAAGAAGTTGCGCCGTGGATAATGACGTTTCATATTGCGCAGATTGACAAGCCCTTACCGGGATTAGCTCAAACAAATATAAGAGGTGAGCGGAGGTGTCTTCAGTATACTCAGCCAATTGCGGAAGGTATTTCTTTACTTCCCATGTTGTGCGCTCCGTCGTAAGAAGATCGAAGTTCGGGTCAAACAAAAGTTCCGCAGCTTTACCGCCTATTAACGCCGAAATAAAGATATTAGCATCTACAACGAGTTTCATCCCACAGGTGACCCGCTTTGTGAATGGCGAAACCGCTCAAATTCTGCAATAATTTCCCCTTCTGTAAGATCTTTTATTGCCAGCTTGCGCCTGATATCTGCGGCACCCTTAACAAAAAGCCGCTTTTTGTATTCTAATACTTTACCCTTAAGAATATCCTCAACGAACTGCTTTTCTGTAAAGCCAAACTCATGGGCAACCTTATTAATTTCCTTCGCCAGTGAATCTGATAATGTAATGGTATGCATATTTCATTTCTCCGTCATTTTGTCTCTTTTACAATGTATCAGGGATTTTGAACCGCCAAGGCGCGAAGAGCGCAAAGGGTTGTTTTTTTTGTTCAGATCCCTTTCCTGAATAAAATGACCCTATACAATCCATCCTCGACGATATCCGCTTTTTTGTTTAACTGGTGCGAATTTAACAGGGGCGGCTAATCCATTCAAATCTTGAAAATATTTTTGATCGATCGGACAACGCGATCAGAGGTGTGGCCGTTCCAGAGGTCTATGTTACAGGCTATCCGGGCGGGGCCTGCCAGGATTCGCCCGACCTTTTCTGCAAGATCATCTATGGTGCACAGTTTGTTTGTCCCCAGTGTTATCGTCACCGGCCTCTCGGTATTCGGTCTCAGCGTCAGGCAGGGAATTCCAAGATAGGATGTCTCCTCCTGAATACCGCCGGAGTCGGTAATGG
>CAMYJP010000007.1 GCA_947258675.1 uncultured Desulfobulbaceae bacterium
GTTGAATATAGTTGATGATTCAATAGATGCAAGTTGGACAGATTATGATAATGATGGTTTTATGGATTTAACAATTATAAAAAACCTAAAGGATCGAAAGCTTGAAATAAACATTTATAAAAATATGCAAAATGGTACATTTAGCAAAGCAAAGACATTCTATGGGTGGAACTATACCTGGGGAGATTATGACAATGATGGCGATTTGGATATATTTATTAGTGTTCCACCGCGGACATATGTGATGATACCGTACTTATATTATGAATTTAACTCATTGGCATATATTTTTAGAGGATTCAATCGGTTGTATGAAAATATGGGCAACAATAAATTTCTCGATGTAACCAACATAGCGGGGTTCAAAAAAGAAGACGGGGGGAATAAACCGGTATTTTTTGATTATGATAATGATGGCGACCTTGATATATATCTCCTTATCAGTGGAACAAGAAGCAAAAATATTAATGATATTGTTTTTAATAATAATGGAAATAAAACATTTACCAATGTTACAAATGAGATCGGATTAATTCAGAATTTTAGTGGAAAGGTTCATGGGGTTTCATATGATGACTTCAATAATGAAGGTTTCCTGTATTTATTTATAACCAATGGGGGAAGATCGCCAGGAATGTTTGAAATAGGATACGATTCTGGCCCATATGCTTTGTACATGAACAAACCTAACAATCATCACTGGCTTAAGATAAAATTATCAGGAACAAAGAGCAATAGGGACGGAATCGGATCTCAGGTAAGATTATATCTTGGGAATCAACTTCAATATCGGCAAAATAATGGTGGAATGGAAGGGTATGTCCAGCACAGTAAAACTATTCACTTTGGGATGGGAAACGCAACCATGGTAGATAAAATAGAAATCATTTGGCCAAGTGGTCATGTTTCGAACGCACTGAATATCAAGTCAAATCAGACTCTTGAAATAAAAGAATGACTTCGTATCAGGACAGCAAAATGGATTCACATTCTTCAGGACAGAGAGTTGCCGTTACTAAATTATCTTACAGGCATATATTTCGTCCTGTATTCGTGCTTTTTTGTCTTTATGTAGCGGGGGACGTATTGTATCGAAGGGATGGGCTAACGTATTATTATGCTTCGTTTCCAGACATTATTCCTACCATGGCACTTGTAGTAATTTTCTATAGTATTGTAGCCGTAGTAGCTTCCACTCTTATATGGATAACACAGCGGATAGTGGGATGGGTAATTCAGCGCATTGGATGGGATGGAAAAGTAGAACGATGGCTGCTATTAGCAGGCATGTTTATTTTGTTAGGATCAATAATATGGACTGTTAAAGAATACATTATGTACCATAGCACGACATTTGCAGAGAAACGAACAGTCTTTTCACTTTTAAGCCTGGGCTTTATATTAATGACGTTATCATTAGTATTGAGTAAAAGAGGACAAAGGTGGATAGGTATTATCCAGAAGCCAATTACACCTTTAGTATATATGTTTGGAACAATAGCAGTACTCTCTCTGCTACTGATAACATATCATGCACTCTAAGAATCAACATAACATGGAGAATACTGCAATATCATCTTACGGGAAAGTTTTTCGTCTTTTCTTTGTTATATTCTCACTTTACTTAGTAGGCGATGCATTCTATCGCTGGGACGGGTTTCGATACTACGCTCCTTTTTCTGATTTTATTCCAAGCATAGCCCTGATTACAATTCTTTGGAGCATTGTAACTGCTTTATTTGCTGCAATAGTATGGATAGCGCTTGTGGGGATGGTGTGGCTTTGTAATCGCATAGGATGGAAAGTCAGGATAGATCATGGTCTGTTCTTTATTTTAGGCTCATTTGTTATTTTAGGAGTTATAGTCTGGATCGTTAAGCGCTATTTGTCTGGAGGAACATTGATGTATGCGGCAGGGTCTTCTGCTGTTCTTTTCGGATTGGTTTTTCTGTCGATTCTCACATGGCTGTTTCGTAATAACACCGAACAAGTGATGGGCCTGATTCAGGAGCGAATCTCACCTTTGGTATGGCTTTTTTCCATCATGGTTATTCTTTCCGTGCCAATTGTCGGATACCACGCATTCTGGAAAAAACCAGCGACTTTGACCGCGCAAAAAATTCCATTGTCAGCAAAGACAGAGAAAGACCGGCCAAATATAATTCTCATTACTTTTGATGCCCTCACCGCACGAAACATGTCTGTCTACGGATATGAACGACCAACTACGCCCTTTATAACAAAGTGGGCTAGCGAGGCATCACTATTCACAAAACTCGAGGCCGAAAGCGTCATTACAACTCCAACCACTGCAAGTCTTATGACCGGCAAAAGGCTGTGGACCCATCAGACGTATCAATTGGATGGTTCGCCTCCAAAAAGAGTTGCTACGGAAAGCCTCCCGTTAGTACTCCAGAATAATGGCTATAACACAATGGCATTTATCGTAAACCCTTATGCCTCTGTTAAGACGTTAGGCCTTGAAAATAATTTTGATATAGCCCCCTTTCCAACACAGTTTCACGGCCCCGTCTCTTTATTGGGACATTTTGATAAATTTCTTTATCAATTATTTGGTGATAAAATTAAATTGCACGACTGGATCATTCAGCGTGATTTTATTCCGTACAGACTGTTAATAGTCCTTTTTGGTAATCGCTTTACTACATCGGTCCCCCCTGAAAATGCCTTTAATAAATTCATATGGGCTATTGATGAAAGGTCTCGGGAGCCTTTTTTTTCATGGATTCATCTTTATCCTCCCCATGACCCTTATCTGCCCCCAAAACCATTTATCGGAATGTTTGATCCCTCATTAGAACTCAGATCATTTAAAAGTCAATTAAATGTAAAGAATAGAGCAGTGAGATATAGAGACACATTTCAGGAATTCCCACCTGATATAATGCCGACTGTTAAGTCTTTAGAAGCCCGTTATGATGAGTTTATCCGTTATTGTGACAAGCAATTTCAGGATTTAATGGAGCATTTGTCAGAAAGGAATATACTGAGAAATACTGTTATTATTTTGTCATCAGACCATGGGGAGAGTTTTGAACATGGTGCTATTCAGCATAGCGGACTTCATCTATATGAACAGGTTACCCATATACCTCTTGTTATAAAAGAGCCCGGTCAGACAAAGGGGAGAATTATAGATAATGTGGTAGAGCAGATCGATATCCCTGCTACAATTCTCGATTTAGCAGACATACCAGTTCCTGAATGGATGGAAGGGCGCTCCCTATTACCTTTGATGCGGGGCAAAAATATGCGACCAAGACCAGCATTCGCTATGACTCTTATGAGCAATCCAAGCCGAAACACTGAAATTACAACTGGAACCATCGCTGTCTGGGATGGTGATTATAAGCTGATAGATTATATCGATATAGAGAAGTATCTGCTTTTTAATCTGAGGAAGGACCCTGATGAGATGGAAAACATTTTTACACAGCTTGAAGAAACCACCAAAAAGTATCTCGCCACCCAAATAGCTGAAATAGCCCCCTGGCAAGCCTGGGAAAACAACCTCCGCCCAGGGAAGCAATAATGCCAGACAATTCCCGCCCTTTTTCGCTGCTGATTAAACCCGCCTCTGCTGATTGTAATCTCGATTGCCCATACTGTTTTTATAGGAAGAGAGCCGTTAATTATCCCGAACCGGCTGTGCACCGCATGACCATGGAAGTTTTGGAAATTCTAATTAAAAAATACATGGCAACAGAACAACCGCAATATATTTTTGCCTGGCAGGGAGGTGAGCCAACGCTCATGGGCATTGATTTCTTTAATCACGCAATAAAATTGCAGATAAAATATGCCAGACCGGGCTCTGTGATAGCAAACGCTCTTCAGACTAATGCGACTCTTATAAGTGACGATTGGGCCCATTTTCTTGCTGATAATAAATTCCTTGTCGGACTCAGCATTGATGGACCCCAGGATTTGCACAATCACTATAGAAAATACGGAAACGGCAAAGGTTCACATCAAAAGGTGATAAAAGCTGTCAATGCTTTGCAGAAAAATCATATCCAGTTTAACGCCCTTACTCTGGTGACCGATATAAATGCTCACAGAGGCAAAGAAGTATATAATTATCTCAAAGACTATGGCGTGTTTTACCAACAGTATATTGAGTGCATTGAATTTGACCGGCATGGCAGACCCCTGCCATTTAGTATTACAGGAGCACAATGGGGAACTTTCCTTTGCGAAATATTTGATGAATGGATAAAAAACGATACCCGTTTTATATCTGTCAGGCTGTTTGACTCAATTCTGTCACATCTTGTTGATAATGGTGTCTCAGAATGCCGTTTTGGCAAGAACTGCTGCCATTATTTTGTGGTTGAATTTAATGGCGACCTCTATCCTTGTGATTTCTTTGTTGAACCACAGTTAAAATTAGGAAACATTGTCTCCGATACTTGGCTGCAGATAGATCTCTCAAACTCATACCAGCAGTTTGGCGAGCGCAAATCGCAATGGACAGACGAGTGCATTGCATGTGAATTTTTATCACTCTGCCTTGGAGATTGCCCAAAAAATCGCGGTAAGAGTGATCCCTTTTCGCTAAAGAGAAAAAGCCTGCTTTGCGAGGGATGGAAATTATTCTACCAGCACGCACTACCTCAATTAAACAGGCTTGCAGCGGAAATCAGGCAGGAAAGGAAACTTATCGCCTCTGACAGTCCTGTTATTTAATTATAATTTCATTTTTCTGGATTGGCTTATCTGCTTAAATAATTCACACTTTCTGTTTTTTCGCAGAAACCAGTTTACGGTAATCGGTTGGCCAAGAATAAATATATATGTGACTAATATTCAATCGGGAATGAGACGCCCCATAAGGAAGCATAAATTAACTGTTGGCTGTAAACCGGCAACCGCAAACTGTTAAACTCTCAAACGATCTTCCTGCATAACATCCTCAAATCACTATGTAAACCTACATAAAGGACTATAATAATGATTGCGCTTAACCCTTTTAAAGAAGAAATCCGCACCGTCATGGACCAGCTGGCCCCCCAACGGGATCGATATATTGCTAAAAACAAATTGTATTACGATGAATTGATTAAATTCTTCAAGTTCAATATCCCGAGAAACAGCAAGGTGTTGGAAATAGGGTGCGGAACAGGCTATCTGCTTAACGCGATAGAGCCCTCCTCGGGTGTTGGAATTGACATTTCAGAAAAAATGATCGAAATCGGCAGGCAGAAATATCCTAATCTCAAATTTCTGCAAATGGACGGTGAGAATCTATCACTCGAAGAACAATTTGATTTCATTATTATTTCAGATACGATCTGTTATTTTGAAGACATTCAAAAAGTCTTTCATGAATTACATAAGGTTTCCAGTAGTGAAACCAGAATCATAATGACCTATCATAACTTTCTATGGCAATCTGTCCTGAAATTTGCAGAAAAACTGCAGCTCAAAATGCCTTCAAAAAAAACAAACTGGTTTAACCATTATGATACCAGCAATGTCTTATCCCTGGAAAACTTTGAAGTAATAAATTTTGGCCAGAGAATACTATTCCCGAAATATGTGCCTCTTATTTCATGGTTCTGCAATAAATACCTGTCGCAATTGCCAGTAATTAAGAATTTCTGTCTTATTGGGTACACAATCGCCAAACCCTTAACACCTCCGAAAGCCTACAGCGTCAGTGTGGCGATTCCTGCAAAAAACGAAAAAGGAAATATTGAAAATGCCGTACTGCGGACTCCCAAGATGGGCAAACATACTGAGATAATCTTTGTTGAGGGAGGCTCACAAGACGGAACCCTTGATGAAATCATAAGAGTGCAAAAAAAATATTCCGGTGAACACGATATATCATATACTGTTCAGGATGGCGTTGGCAAAGGTGATGCAGTGAGAAAGGCATACGCCATGTCCAAAGGCGATATTCTTATGATATTGGACGCCGATCTCACAGTTCCTCCCGAATCACTACACAAATTTTACAATGCTATTGCAAGTGGCAAGGCTGAGTATGTTAACGGCTCACGACTGGTATATCCACTAGGTGATGAATCCATGCGATTTATCAATATTCTTGGAAATAAATTTTTTGCCGTGGCATTTTCGTGGCTGCTGGGGCAGAGATACAAGGATACACTCTGCGGAACAAAAGTATTGTCCAAAAAAAATTGGGAAAGAATAGTGGCAAACAGAAGTTATTTCGGTGATTTTGATCCTTTTGGTGATTTTGATATTATTTTCGGAGCAGCAAAGCTTAATCTGAAAATAGTTGAAGTGCCAATACGATACCAAGGACGAGAGTATGGTGAAACACAAATCAGGCGTTTTGCCCACGGTTGGCTGCTTATAAAAATGACCATTTTTGCAGCAAGAAAGATTAAATTTTATTGATACAGGATAAGCAAATTAACACTTTTGATAAATCGATTACTGAGACACAGGATATACAGTGATACCCGCTGATCAAAGACTAAAAAGCGAAATTGAGCATGGCAAATATCTTCTAAAGCATGGCGCGGGTGAAATCTGGAATTGGGAAACTCCGGCAGGCAGAGAGCGCTGGAAAAGAAGGGTTGATTATTTATGTTCCAATATTTCACCACAGGATAATGTGCTTGAGATTGGCTGTGGAACGGGATTCTTCACCAGAGAATTACAAAAAACAAATGCAGAGATTACTGCCATCGATATTTCACCGGAACTTCTGGATGAGGCAAAAAAAAATGTTAAAGCCGTTAATGTAGCTTTTAAGGTAGAAAATGCTTACGACCTGACATTCCCTGACAATTCGTTTGAAGTAATTCTTGGCAGCTCAGTATTACACCACTTGGATATCGACAAAGCCTTAAAACAATTCTACAGGGTCCTGAAAGAAAACGGCAGAATTCTATTTACTGAGCCGAATATGTTAAATCCTCATGTTGCGCTCTTGAAAAACATTCCTTATTTAAAAAGGAAAATGGGGGAATCTCCAAATGAAACTGCATTTTTTCGATGGCGTTTAAAAGAAAAATTCCTTTGGCATGGATTTAACCAGGTATCTATAAAACCATTCGACTTTCTGCATCCGCAAACACCCAAAGCAATGATTCAATTTATGAAAAAAACATCCTTTTTTCTGGAAAAAACACCGATTCTTTCTGAAATTGCAGGTTCGCTATTAATAAAAGCAACAAAACGGTAAATACAAGTAAATGAAGATATTATTGCCCATTTTCAAATGGTTAAATTTTGTATTCAAAAAATACTATATCCTTTATAAGCCGCTGTATTATCTCTATAAAAATATCTCCGATTATAAAAAAATCCGCTTCTTGAAAAACAAAGTCCGTCCTGGTGATGTCGTCCTCGATATTGGCGCCAACATTGGCTTTTATACCGATTTCTTTTCAGATCTCACAGGGGAAACAGGTACTGTACATGCCTTTGAACCTGACGAGTTAAATTTTATGCATTTGACAAATAATCTGAAAGGGAAAAAAAATGTGGTCTTGAACAGAAAAGCATGCGGAGAGACCTCTGGAAATATTGCCCTGTATTTTTCAGAAGAACTAAACGTAGACCACCAAACATACTACAGCGGAGAAGACAGAAAATCGTACGATGTTCCATGCATTGCAATGGATGATTATTTGAAACAAAACGAACAAATCGATTTTATTAAAATTGATATTCAGGGATATGATTATTACGCAATTAAAGGTATGGCCAACCTGATTAAAAGGAGCGAACACATCATAATTATGGGAGAATTCTGGCCATATGGGTTAACAAAAGCAGGCGCAGGCCCTGCTGAATATCTTTCCCTGTTGAAAGACCTTGGATTTACTATCAAATTAATTGACGGTCGCGGCAAATCGAACTTTAAAGAAGAGTCGACCGACAAATATTTTTACACCGATTTTATTGGGATAAAAGAGTAATGTTGTTTTGAACCAAATTATGAAAAAAATTCTGATATATGCAGCATTACTGATAATCCCTTTTATATTCCTGTATCAGGCAATTTCGTTGAAAAACGCTTTCGGTCCGTACCACATAGCAGTTGTGTACGATTCAGAATACACCTATTTGATGGGCTCATTAAATGCAGCCGGTTTCGAGTCAAGCAATCTCACCTTGCACCCGGGCATTCCTGTACAAATGTTTGGTGGTATGATATTGAGGGCTCTCGGGGGGTCATATGGTGATTTACAAAAAAAAGTTCTCTCTGATCCGGAATATTATTTAAACCGCTTGAACTCCTTCGCCATGTTCATGAATACCAGCCTGCTAATACTTTTAGGCATAATTACCTGTCTTATAACGAATAATATTTTGGCTGGTCTATTGATTCAACTGACTCCATTAATGTCCAACTCCCTACTCTATGCTATGATCAGATTTAATCCCGAGCCATTTTTGTTATTCGCAACCTTATTACTGGTTCTTTTAATAATTATAAAAACCGAGGGGAAAACAGATGGTCATTGGAAATGGCCCCTCTTGTTTGGGAGTGTGACGGGATTTGGTCTTGCAGTCAAAGTACCGTATATCCCTCTTATATTTATTCCTTTCTTTCTTTTTAGACATTTTTCAACAGCAATAAAATATACGGTAACTATGATAACAGCCTTTATGCTACTTCTTTTGCCTTATTATGATACAATCATCTCTTCCTACAACTACTTATCCAGGTTAGCCACCCACAAAGGTTTATATGGTTCCGGGGAGAAAGGCATTTTCGCCTTTGATACAATACTGCCGAACCTGGGAGCATTATTCATGAGAGAGCCAATATTCATAATTGTGCTTATATCTGCGCTTTTCTTTCTTCTTGCCCATTCTTTCAGCTCAAAATTAAGGCAATATGCTGCAAATAACATTTACTTCAGACTGCTTGTTGTTTTAGTTGCAGTCGATCTGATTTGTCTGGCCATGGTTCTTAAACATTTTAATTATAAATATCTGATTCCAGGCTTTGGATTATCCGGGCTAATAGTCTTGTTTTTTTATTTCTATCTAAAAAACATAAAAATGGAAATAGATTCTGATCAGAAGGCCATGAACAGAGTTTTCTCTATTTTCATTTTTTCAATTCTTTTATTCTCCTTCTATGATTTCCCTGACACAAAATCGATGTCAATTAATAGATTAGAACCAATAAATTTCTATAAAAAAATAGCCAATATATATGGAGAAGAAAATTTAATAACCTCCTATGGAAGCACATCGAAACTGTTTGCTTTAAAACATGGCAACTGGTGGGCAAAAAATTATCATTCCGAAGCCTTGAAATCCGTCTATGGCGAAAAAGTGCTATTCTATAATTTTGAACAAGATAAATTTATGGATTGGGAGGGTAAAGACGGATTTGCAAAAATAATTAAGAATTATGATAATTATAAATTATATGTTGATCCGAAAGCCGATTGGAGTGGAGATAATTTTGTGGGTGATATTCAAAAAAAATATTTAAGTACCCATAGGATAGCACTTAAAAATGAATTCCCTGGTAAAAAAGGGGAAACCGTTTACAGTTTTTACAAGATGTAGCTAACTAGCATCCATGTTATTTTACTGTTTTTTTAATGTGACAATCATCCAAGACTCTTCCGTTTAATACTCATTATTATATTCAGCCCGCAGTTTGTTTTATTTAAGTCGCGTTTCTCTTGACTTTAAACCTTTTAAAGCTTATTAAAAAAGTGAGATAAAACCATTACTTCTTTCCTGAATGGGAGAACAAAATGGAAGAACCTGTAAATGTATTTTGCAGAAGCCTTCAATTGGGTTGAAACCTTTTTTGGAGGCTTTTTTGTTATCTCTATTTATAGAATCACATGAAAAAAACTTACGTCCGGAGGAAGTTTTATTAACACAAAATCAGCAGGTTAATGCAAGAAGAAATTTAGCTACTAACTATTAATTTAAAAATCAATTACTGCAATTCCTGAAAGCTTTTCAATTTAACCATGAGAGGAAAAAATGAAAAAGCTGATAGCATTTTTTGTGGCAATTGTCTTTCAAGCTTGTTTCGGTCAGGTTGCAATATTTGCTCAAAATGAGGTAGTAATAGCAGTTATTGGCCAATCTAACGCTGTCAATATGTTCTCTAGTCCAACTTTAGAGAATCCCAATCCTAATACCCAAAAATTCAGCCTTTCGGGCGGTTATGAAGTAAATACCGGTGGTGGAGCAATTGTTCTCGCCAATGAACTGAATAATTTTCAAAATGATTCTATCATCCTTATCGACTCAGCGTTTTGGGCTACAGCTCTACACTCTGAAAATGATATCTATAACGTCGGATTTTGGTTAGATACGGTATCCGGCAGTCTCTTTTATGAATTTTTGACGGCAGTAAACACCCTTGGAAAAACGGTTGATTATGTTTTGTGGGTCCAAGGAGAAACAGACGCAATGGCTGGGGTTTCGCTGCAGGACTATTACTCTGGCTTGGAAACTTTATGGAACCGAATCAAAATTAATCCCCTTATACAAGGTGCAAAATTCATTCTTTATGTCACTGGTAGAAATACTTTTTATTTGGATGACCAAGGAACAAATAGTGTTAGGTTTGCCCAATATAAATTTGCCGATGGTCATCAAGAAGTTTTCATTGGTGGAGAATCTACAACCTTTAATTTATATGACATAGTTCACTATTCCTCCCTTTCCCAAGAATTGATGGGAAAACGATTTGCGGAAACTATTTTTCATATTAGTGGCCTATCTACATATCATAGAGGACCGTATATTAACTCATGGACTTTAATCGATTCTTCAACAATTGATTTAAATATCATTCACAGAGGTGGCACTGACTTTACACCGGAGGTCATTTCTGGATTTAAAGTAAATAATGATACCGTTAGTGCAATCAGGCTGAACCCAACAACCATTCGACTGAACGGATCTAATTTTACAGACAACTCAATTATAAGTTACCTTTCTGGTGCCGATCCTGATATATCAAATTTTGCAAAAGATAACTCCTCTCTTACATTGCCACTAGAAGCTTACACAAATGATATTGATGGTGACGAAGTTGAAAATGATTTTGACTTTTGCCCATTCGATGCCAACAAAGTTTTTCCTGGAATTTGCGGGTGTGATATTGCCGATATTGACACTGATGGAGATGGAACAAATGATTGCAGCGACCTATGTCCTGATGACCCAGAAAGAGTCATCCCTGGAATTTGCGGTTGTGGAAATCCTTATGGTGAATCAGATAGTGATGTTGATGGCATAATTGATTGTCTGGATAATTGCCCTGGGGAAACCAATTTTGAGCAAGACGATTTAGACGATGATGGCATAGGTGATATCTGTGATTCCCAGACATGTGGCAATGGCATATTGGAAATACTTGAAGAATGTGAAATTAATAATCCTGTCGCCGACGGTTGGTGTTCTCCCCAATGTACGATCTGTGTTGATAATGATGGAGATCTCAATGCAATTAATGAAGGAATCTGTGGTATAATTGATTGCAATGACAACGATAGCAGTATTAATCGATTTGCAACTGAAATCATTGGAAACGGTATTGATGATGATTGTAGTTTTGTCACCAATGATGATGGTTCATTAGGATCTTATCTATACTTTCCTGCAATTAAGGACGGTCCACAGGTTGATGGAATTTGGCAAAATTATTTTTCTATTTCAGCCAATGATCCTTCCCAGCCGATAAATGTTTCAATCTCTTTATATAATAGTAATGGGACACATAAATTTACAACGCATGATGTTACTCCAGTAAACGGTCGTCTCGTAAAAACACCTAACTGGATTATGCACGGAGCGCTTGATGTTGAAGCTTTTAATGGCACTGTCATTATTGAAACTGAAGCCCCTGCAAAGGGAATGACCAATTCAATAGCTCCCAATTTAGAGGCCTTCAGCATCTATCTATCACCTACTCCATCACAAAACCTTTTCATTCCTGCCGGGTATGACAATTCAACAGATCAATATCGAAATACTATTCACATTCAGAATATCGGGATGACCCCCGTAGATATTAGTGTCAGCTATGTAGATGATTATTCGGGAACCATTATAGATACCTATCAAATCCCTGGCAATGGAGAGTATGAGAGAATTGTCAGAGAGATTTTTGGAGGCAATTTTAATGGAACAATTAGAATTTCTGCTTCCTCTGAAGTTGTCGGAATGCTTCGATTTGAAAAAATGAATGGCCCAACTGTTGAGGCAATGAGTATTTTTGAATCGGCCACAGAAAAGAGATCACTCATTTTCCCCTATTTATATGACGGTTTTGGAGGAAATTCCAACTATATCTCCATTTTTAACCCATCTTTGCTTAGTAACATCACTTGTAATTACTGTTTTTACCCAAATGGATATCCGCCAGTATTCTGTGACACAATTGATTTAACACCCGGTACTAGGATTACAACAACTCCAAGTTGGGCGATGTGGAATGATTTAAACCATGATTATTTTGGTTCCATGCTTGGAACATGCGATGGTGATGCAGTATCTACTACAAACGTAATAATTTCTGAAAATGAGGGATTAAATTTCCACGAATCAGTACAACCCAAACAAGTAATGATTTTCCCCCAAGTTTACGAAGAGGAAGAATATGTAAATGAAATCCACTTACAGAATCCCGAAAATTTCCAAATTACTGTAACACTCGAGTTATTCTATAATACAGGTATTCTGCTTGGAACACACACGACTTCGATTGAGCCATACGGGAAATTCATTATTCAACCACACACCATTAATACCAGTAGTTATCCGACAAATGGTTCTTTGAAAGTAACTGTCAGTGACGGAAATCAGGTGGCAGGTGTTTTGTATTACAGGAAACAGAACTTTGTTAATGTTCATGAAGGGGTTGCTCCATAGAACAAACTTCCTTTACCTTTTCAAATTTACATTCAATATTACCAGCATGATTTTTACATTGTAAGGATCTATTTGTTATTGTGGTTGAATGAGGAAATAATAGATCTCCTGTCCTCCATTATCGCTTATCTTTTGCCCATTATATCGTTTTATTAACTCTTGTAATTTCAAATTATTGTCTGAATTAACAGCCTTTCGACTCACAATGAATAAAGTTGTCAAGCGGCTTGCTCCCACCTTAAGGTCCTCGCTGTATAAATCAACTGGTACATCAACACCTCCTAAAGCTGCTGTCTGGCCACGAACAAGAAGATTTGATTCTTCTGTCATTACAGATATCTGATCTGTTTTAATAGTATTAAGTTTGCGTGCTTTTTCAAAGGCAGTTATAAGAGGCTGATCTCTCCCCAAGGGATCAAAAGGTCCATAAGGGAATGAACGAGGCTTAACAATCTGTTTAATTGTCAGCAACCCACGCCATCCCCCAACAAGGATTATTGAGCCTATTATCACCCCGATAATGCTTATTCGTAAACCCCTCATTAATCTACTATCACGAAATTGTTTACTTAAAATAATGGCAATGCCAATCATGAAAAAGCTGAAAGTCGCTGCATAATATCTCAGTTCCGATAAATAAACCCACCCCCCTGACCAGCTTATTTTTTCAGTCTTAATAGATAGGTAGGCCAATGATCCAACAGTTATTGATATGGTAACCAAACCTGCAATTAGGATGAATTGCGCTACCTGCTTATTATTGCCATCAGAATTAATGGTACCTCTCATCAAATTCTTCTGAGACCAAAATGCTTGATAAAAACTAGCAATAAATGTCAACACAATAAGAGAGGAAAGAATTATAGTAATGGTTTCAAAGGGTATTGTCGGCGGCAGGCTTATATCTCTTGTCACCCCTCGAGAACCGAAAAACACTACATCCATTAAACCAAGAACATGCATTGGGAAAGGGATTATCATGGCAAGATTTTGTGGATAAAATCCCTGTTTATATGCAGGAAATGAAAAAAAACTACCAAATTGCAGATAGTTATATGACAAAAATAAAATAGAAACCATTGCCGCACAGATACCATTTGCAAATGCTGCTAAAAAAAAATGCAGCCTCCTCCTATTTGATATTATCGCAAAAAAAACAAAGACAGCAGGAAGAATGAGGCCCATCGGCATATAAGCATAACGCATTGCAATAGCGATCCCCATCAGCAATCCACCCAAGCCGGCAATAACTGAGATATAACGTTCCTGTTTAAATGCCCATGCACAACAGGCTGTATTCGCGGAAAAAAAAGCGAGAGACAGCATACCTGTAGTATGCGCCGTCCACTGCGGCACCATAATCGGAGAAAAAATCAATCCCCAGTAGCTCCAGATGAATAATCGGGACCGGTAACCGAGATAATCTCCCATCAGCTCTAGAATAGCAAACCAGGAAATGAAAAATATTGCTGATGCCAAAATCTTTAGGAAAAAATCGGCAAATCCCATGTCCTCAAAAAATAGGTACAGGCCAGACATGATTAAGGCATAGGCAGGAGGAAAAGCTCTGTGCAAAGGTGTATAGCTGATTTCAGCAAGATCCTCAGGTGTTGAGCTTTGTAATGTTAAATGATGTCCATCTAGAAATGAACGGGCAGCTCCCACCTGCAACATTTCATCATAAGTAATACGGCTGTGGTAAGTGAGGTAAAAAATTTGATGGCCGATCGCAACAAAAAGCAATATCCATTTAAGCTTGGGCCATAGCCTTTGTAGATTCCAAATTGTAGAGTCATTCATTGCTAGATAGGGAGTCGTGGACTAGGAATTGGCTGATACATGTCTGGAAAATTTGTAAAGCCGATTCAAAATACCTTTATAATTTATGTAGTATCTTTATGTTGAATCCCCAGGAGTGAAATAATGAAGCTAGAAAAAAAAACTTGCGCACCTACAACTACAAACAGTGTACCTGAAATAATTATTCTTAAAGTAGTCTGGTAGTCCAATGGTCCGAAACTAGAACGTTGCCACACTGCTAATCCACCAGCATACATTCCGACACCTAATATAGTCAGGACAATGCCTACAATAAGTCCATATTCTAACGAAAACTTATTGATAATATTTTCAAGCCAAGCCTGCTCCGGCAATAGCTTAAGCCTTGCTGCGTAAAGCCTCACGAAACCAGCCATCATCATTAGTAGAGTACCGATTATGATCATCGTAACTCCAGCGAGCATTGTATGTACATCGAAAACAATACCGCTGATTTGCATTTCTCCTTTAATTAGGAGCAACCAGATTATCAACCCTGTAACAGTAAAAACAACACCGGGATAGAAAAAAAGCCATCGTGGACTATAAAGAAGCATAAATCGCAGATGCCGCCACCCATCTCTCCAGGTCCGTAAGTGCGGAGGTCTTGTTCTACTATCAGGATGAAGTGTAATTGGCACTTCGGTGCGCTTTAGCTCGGCAAGTGTCGCCCTAATGACCATCTCACTGGCAAATTCCATACCATCAGTTCTTAGATCAAGGTTTAGCACAGATTCTTTAGAAAACCCCCTCATTCCACAATGGAAATCACTAAGACCACAGTTATAAAATAAATTACCAATAAAAGTTAAGACAGGATTACCTAGATAGCGATGTAGAAATGGCATAGCTCCCGGTTTTATTTCTCCTTTTAATCGGGAACCCATTACCAGTTCATAACCTTCACGAAGTTTTTTCACAAACCTACTGAGATTAATGAAATCATAACTGTCATCCGAATCTCCCATTATAATATACTTCCCTTCAGCATTCTCAACACCTGCTTTCAAAGCTGCGCCATATCCTCTTACTTCGACATCAATAACCCGGGCCCCTTCTCTCTTTGCAATGTCCTTCGAACCATCAGTACTCCCATTATCAGCAACTAATATTTCATAAAAATCAACTCCGGCATTTTTTGCACCTTGGTGGGCCTTTCGAATACATGTGGCCAGTGTTTCAGCCTCATTAAGGCATGGCATCAAAACAGTTAATTCAATACCCATCCTCTCTCATCCTTCTCATGTTAAATAAAAGTTCAATCTACTGGGACCAGTTGGGATACAAATTGAATGCCTTGGCCAATCAGGATCTGAAATGGCTGGAGATACATACCAGGTATGATTTCCTGACGATTTTTTTCAACTGCTTGAACTGAACGTAAACTTTCCAACCATTCGGATCGTGAAAAATATATATATGGTAATCTCACACCATGGGGCCTATTTCCCACCCAATCCAATAATTTTAATATCCCATACTCAATTTGATTTTCACAAAAATGATCCTTTATTACAACGTTTCCTCGGCTTACTCTCATACATTCTGAAAGAATGGGGCGATAGTCATCTATATGATGGAGAACATCTATAAGAATAACACTTGAAAATGTATTGCTTTCAAATGGAATATGTACACCATCATAGTGTAAAACTTTTATAGCTGACTCTAACCTTAAATGAACATCAATACCTTCAACATTAATGTCATTCCTCATGTTCATCAGTTGAGCGCCAATCATACCATTGCCGGCCCCAACATCAAGTACCCTGCCTGGAGATATCAAAGGAGCGATCACCTTACACAATGCTTCAAGGCGCCTCAGAAAAACCAACTTATGATGCATGCTGCTCAGGAATTGAGAGAAGCTTGATGTGTTTTTATGTTCCAACTCTTGCACCATGGAGAAAACTCTTAGCTTTCATACATTGCTATAAAATTTCCAAAGTCAACATCTGACCGCATTACTGAAGGAAGCAAGGACCCTTTTGGGGAAATTGGATGACAAGTGTATCCATAATCCTTTAAAAATGTAAACACTTCAGTGCCATCCAGACCTACGCCCAATATCATATCTTTTGAATATTCAAATTGTAGACGATGAACAGCTTTTCTTTTTAAAAGCTCAGAACACCCTTTTAGTACATATAATTCAGCACCTTCTACATCCACTTTCAAATGGTCGATCATGGATATGCCGTTATGCAAACAATATTCGTCAATTGTAATCGTCGGCACTGTTTCCGAACCAATGGGTTGTACTTCTCTTCCCTCCCGGTCTCTCATCGTTGGATTTCCCATGGTATTCCAAGCAGAATACACCTCAGGATAGACATTCAGTCGTATCTCACCTCCATGATGATCATGTGCTGCCATCTTTTCAGTAACGATATTATCAATTCTATTTATTGCAATATGAGATCTTAATCGCTGAAGTGTATTGCTACAGGGTTCAAATGAAACAATTTTCCCAGATTTTCCAACAAGAGATGAAAATAACAAAGTGAATTGACCAATATTCGCTCCAACGTCAAATACGGTCATCCCTGGACCAATATTGTTTTTACAATACTCCTGTTCTCCTATTTCAGGATATCCCAAGTAACCTAAATAAAAAAAGGAATAGAGCGAAAATAGAGATTCATCTGGTAGTATTGTCAGTTTGAACCCGTTTCGATCTTTAAAAGTAATTGCCCGTTTAAGAATTTTTTTTACCAGAAATGTAAGCAGGCTTGCTCTCAGGTGTTGAAAATCATAGTTTCTTTTACGTGTAGTTTCAGACTTATCAACCAGTTTGTATATTTTCCCCCGTGCTTCATGTATTGCACCGATAAATGTCATATTTTCATTACCAAATTTCAATAACCGGGTCTGCGTCCATAAGCCAATGTAGAAACTGCACCAGTGTTGACAAGTTTATGTTTTATATATTCATTCCACGCCCTAAAAGGCCCCTCCCAGTTTTCAACGACATCATGCAATGCTATAATCCCATTGGGCAATACATACGGAGAAAAATTATTATAATCAGCCATTACATCATCAAATAGATGGGAA
>CAMYJP010000008.1 GCA_947258675.1 uncultured Desulfobulbaceae bacterium
CAACTTTTTGCCCTGCTTCTTCAACCGTGTGACCGGATTTTATGGTCTGCAGCAGGTTGTCATTTTTTATTTTTTCTCTAAGACTCGGATCATTGAGGATTTTAGGCCATGATTCATCTTTTTTTCTTTTACCAAGCAAACTGTCAAGATCAGTACCGCTAACCATTTCTGTTTTCAGACCGATCAGTAGATCATCCTGGCCAACACCTCCTTTCATCTTAAGAAAAACAACCTGTCGCTTGGAGATGTTAAAAGATTTTGCGATCAAACTGTTGAAGCTTGTAGCGAGGATGTATTCATCCGCCGCGAATTTGTCGGCAGGGTTGTATGTGCGATCTTTAAAACAGTGGCAGACATTGGTCGATTCAGCGCACGCAATCTGTGGAGGAATTGAAAATAAAAGCAGAAAAAGAAAGGAAGAGAAAATAATTTTTGTCTTGAGTTCAGTCATGGAGTTAACCTTAGTTAAAAAGCTTCCTGAAGCCGGTTTTAAGATCCTCAAGAATCATATACAATGCCGGAACCAGAATAAGGATGATAAAAGTTGCGAAAAGGATGCCAAACCCTAGGGATATTGCCATGGGAATGAGGAATTTGGCCTGTCTTGACTGCTCGAATATCATGGGGAGTAAACCGAAAAAAGTGGTCAGTGTGGTGAGAATAATCGGTCTGAATCTTTGAATCCCTGCATTGAGGACAGCGGAAAAATGACTATATCCTTCCCGTACTCGACGGTTGGCAAAGTCGATAAGAACCAGAGAATCATTCACTACCACGCCGGACAGGGCGACAATACCGAACATACTGAGAATGCTTAAGGAATATCCCATAATAAGATGGCCGATAATCGCCCCAACAATACCGAAAGGTATGCTGAACATGATAATCGCCGGTTGAATATAGCTTCTGAAAGGTATTGCCAGCAGGACGTAGACAACAAGCATGGCAACTATCATGCCGCGGCCAAGGCCTATCATACTTTCTTTGCGATCTGCCTGTTTGCCTTCAAAGCTAAAGTTTAACCCGAGATATTTTTCTTTCAACTTTGGCAGAGTGTCCTTTTTAATATCCGTAAGAATTATGTCGGCTTGATCCTGCGGAACAACATCCGCAGTTACCGTTACTACGCGTCTGCCATTACGGCGGTCTATAGTGGTAAAAGCCTTGCCTCGCTTAATGTTTACTACTTCTTTAAGAGGGACTTTTACACCTCTGGGCGTGGTAACCAGCATCTCTTCCAGATAGTATTCAGCCTTACGCTCATTTTCAGGATTTCTGACCATGATTTTAATTTCATTTCTGCCTCTGAGCTGTCTGAGTACTTCATTGCCGTAATAGGCATTACGAATCTGTCTGGCTACATCAACCGGATTTAATCCGAGCTGAAATCCTTCAGGTTTGAGGGTGAAATCAAACTGATCTTTTCCAGGAGTAAAACCATCATCTATGTCTGAGACAATGGGGTAAAAGCTGAGGGCTTGAGCCAGTTCCGAACTTGCTTTTTTGAGAATATCGGTATCTCTGTGCTGCAGTTCCACGGTCAGAGCAGCCCCTGATCCAGGACCGCCAAAATCGGAACGAAATTTCATGTTTTCTATGCCGGCTATATTTCCTGTAATCTTTCGCCATTTATTTGTGAATTCAGCAGTGGGGACAGGTCTTTTATCCGGAGAGGTCATATATACCTGAATCCAGGTGGTGTTTTTATCTATAAATGACAGAATGCCGTCCAACTGTTCCTCCCTGCCGATTTCATCAAGCATTTTATTGGCTGAATCCATAATCCGGTCATGGACTTTAATAGTATCTTCAACAGAAACTCCAACCGGCAATATTGCTTCAACGTAAGAAAAATCAGATTCGACCTTTGGGAACATGATCAAGCCCATGCGACCGCTTTTAACGTATGCCACTGTGACCAGGAGGGTGACGATACCGATGGTGATGCTTACATATCTGAATCGCAGGGAAAAGTGTAGAAAAGGACCATAGACGTTTCTGATCAACGATGAGAGTGCATTGGAAACTTTGTGCTGCTGGCGGGAGATTAAGTACATGATGCCGCTTTTATATTCCTTCTGATGCCCTAGATGGGCCGGCAGAATAAATAGCGCTTCGAGCAGGGAAATTGAAAAAACTGATATAACGACCACTGGAATATTACTGAAAATTTTCCCCATGATCCCCGGTACAAAGTAGAGAGGCATAAACGTTACGATATTGGTAAGCACACTAAAGGTTACCGGAACCGCCACTTCTCTGGCGCCTTTGACGGCGGCTTCAAATGCACCATAGCCCCTTTGTTTGTAGCTGTAGACATTTTCACCAATAACAATCGTATCATCGACCACGATGCCCAGTGAAACAATAAAGGCAAAAAGAGATACCATGTTGATACTGATGCCAAATTGTGGAATAAACAACAGCGAACCGAGGAAGGAGATGGGAATGCCCATGGTGACCCAGAATGCCAGGCGTGCTTCCAGGAATATTCCCAAAAGTAAAAAGACTAATACCAGGCCGACATAGCCGTTTCTAACCAGAAGCTGGATTCTCTGTTTGAATATTTCAGATCGGTCGTTGACCGTGTCAACCTGCACACCGGCGGGCAGGGTCTGGCGCAGTCTTTCAACATGCGCGAGAACAGCATCGGAGACTGTAATCGGGGTTTGGTCGCCGACTCGGAAAACATCTATTCCCAGAGCCGGCTGTTCATTGTAAATCAGGAATTGGTCCGTGTCTTCAAAGGTGTCTTTGATTTCGGCAATTTCACCCAGAGTGACCTGGGTTCCACTTAAGGTTGTGATAATGGGAATGTTGGCAAACTCATTTTTGAAATCTCGCCGTTCCTTCATTCTGACAAGAATTTCACCGCCCTTTGTTTTAACGCTGCCGCCGGGTAGATCAATGGATGCGCTTTTTATTCTGGCGGCCACATCAGCAAGTTTGAGATTGTATAACCGAAGAGTGTCCTGTTTCACTTCGATACTCATTTCCAGAGGCCTTTCGCCAAGCAGTTCCACCTGAGTAATTCCTGTATCCTGCAGCAACTGATCTCTGATCATTTCCGTTATTTCTCTTAGAACATTTCGGTTATGATCACCATAGACCACAAGAGAGATAACCCGTCTTTTCCGGGAGGGAATGATAACGAGGGGTTCTTCCGCCTCTTCTGGAAATGATTTGATCCTGTCTACTTCATTTTTGATGTCGGTTGCCATTTGTTGCAGGTCAGTGTCAACGACTGCTTCTACCGTAACTCTACCGCTGCCTTCGTTTGCAACTGAGGTAATCTCTTCTATATCATCTATGGATTGAAGAGCTTCCTCAATGGGCAGGATGATGCCCTGTTCTACTTCTTCAGGGCTGGCCCCTGGATATGATACCGTGATATTTACTGTATCCAGAGAGAACTCTGGAAAAACTTCCTGTTTTATATTGGTACCCCAGAAGAATCCTCCAACAAGGAGAAACAGCATGATAAGGTTTGCAGCAACTGAGTTGCCGGCCATCCAGGCAATGGGGCCTTTTGCTATTGTGCTCTTCTGATTCATTAAAATCTCATGTTTCTATTTAATTAATGTTCTGATCTATTTTTGTAAGGAATAATCTTGTAGCTCAGTTCGATAACCTATTGACGTGACGTTTCTTTTGCTTTCTCAGTTATTTCCTGCCGTTTATTTCCACCATTGGTATCCAACTCCATCCCTTCAACTGGTGCTGGTACATTGGAGATAATAATTTTCTCTCCGGTATTAAGACCCTGATCTCTATAGACATGCTCATTGTCTGACCAGGCAACTGAAACAGTTTGGATATGTAACGTTTCATCCTCTGTTACTGTCAGAACTTTGTTGCCTTCCAGAAGAGCACTGCGTGGGAGTTGAAAGACATTTTCTAATTCTTTACCGATGATTTCAGCACGGATAAAACTTCCAAGGAGAAGAGGAGTTTTTTGGGTTTTTATTGCCATCGGATCCTGAATTACAATTAATACTCTTGCCATTAGTCCATCAGCATCAAGGTCTGGCATTAATTTGACTATATATCCGTTAAAAGGTTTGCTGCCATTGGAGAAGACTGAAACTTTAGATCCTGATTCAGTTTTAGAGGGTAGGACTATCCGATCGAGTTTATTCACCGGGATTGACATTTCAGCCCAGAAAACATCAATTCCAGTTAATAAAGCAATTGATGACTGGGTGGATACTCTTGAACCAATGTCAACTTGTTTTTCTCTAACCACAGCATTGAATGGTGCTTTGATTACGGTTCTTTCAAGATCTACTTCAGCTCTCTCTATATCAGTCTTAGCAACTTTTATGTCAGCATCTACTTTTGCCCGCTGAGGTTTTCTAAGGACCAGGTCTTCACTTGACGTATCAATATCTTCAAACTGTTCATTAATCAAAGACCATTCCTGCCTGGCAACAGCCTGATTGCCTTCTTCCAGACGCAGGTCAGCCTCGGCCCGGGCGAGGAGATTTTGTCTGTGAAGAAGGTTCAGACGGTAATCAGTGTCATCAATACGAGCTATTACATCGTCTTTCTTGATGATGCCGCCTGGAGTGAAATCAGGATGCAGATATTCTATGATTCCAGATACCTGGGCCTGAAGATTAATTTCCTGGGCAGGTATTACCCTGCCTAAACCCCTAACAACAGCATTTACATTTTTAGGGAAAATCTCCATGGTTGTTACCAGAGTCTGCATTTTGGGCGGTCTTTTTCTTTCTGCAGTTGGTTTAGTATTAATCAGGTACGCTGCAATTCCAAATCCGACTATAAGGACAAACAGAATGACACTAATAGCCAGAAGTCTCTGCCACCATGGTCTTTTGGGTGTTGGCAGATCTTTGGGAAATTTATCATTGTTAGGATTGTTTTCCGGCATGTTTACACCTAGTAATCATTAGTTTATTTCCTGTGGTAACTATTTTAAAACATTCATGAATATTCAGCTTAATCAACATAGTTGTCCACCCAGCTTCCGCCTAATGCTTTATAGAGTTTTATTCTGGCAATGAGCATCTCTTCCCGGCTCTGGATAATATTTTGTTGGATCAGCAGGATGTTCAGTTGCTCTCTTAAAATATTAATGAAATCGCTATTACCATTTAAGTAGCGGGTTTTTGCTTCCCGCATGGTTTTTTCTGATAAAACAAGCCGCCTCATCAGTGAATCTAAAGTTTTGTTGTTCTGTTGTTCATCTTCAAGAGCATCTTCTACTTCTTTTATTGCTGTGAAGACATTTTTGCCGTACGTTGCGAGTCGCTCATCAACTATAGCCTTTGTTCTCTCAACTTCCATTCGACGTTTTCTGCCATCGAAAATCGGTCCTGTCAGGTTGCCTGCAAGGTTACGAATCCAGTTATCAAACAGAGAACTAAATTCATCAGAGGAATAGGTCTGGGAAGCGGTCAGTTTCAAGGCCGGTAATCTATCTGCTTTGGCAGCAGCAATTTCCCATTGGGCTGATTTTAGCCGCAGTCCGGCTGCTCTAATGTCCGGACGATCTGCCAGGAGATCAGCGGGTAATCCGATAGCAGGAATTTCAGGAATTTCAGGAAAAAGGCCATAGTTCACCCTGTCAGCATCTATGGAAGATTTTCCAAGGAGCAGTGCCATTTGGCGTTGTATATTTTTTTCTCTGCTTGTTAATGGAATCAAGGCAGCTTCTATTTGTTCAATTGACTGCTGTTGCTGATAAATATCCAAAGCAGTAGACTTGGCCAAAGGAAATCTGACTTTGATTAAATGGAGGAGTTGATTTTGTAAATCAATCTGCTCTGTAAATAATTCTTGTTGTTTCTTCCCGTACCCGTCCCCAGAGATCTACCTCATAACCTGCAGAAAGGCCCAGAGTCCAGTCCTGAGAGTTTGTTTTTACCTGATTGTTATCCCTTTTTTCCTGATACAAACCTTCGGCTCGGTATGAAATATCAGGAAACTGTTCAGCTCCGGCTTTGATGGCGGCATATCTGGACTGTTGAAGGCGGGCCCAGGCCTCTCTAATGGTAAAATTTTCATCAATCGCTTCTTTTATTAAACCATTTAAATCTTCACTGTTAAAATCCAGCCACCATTTGCCTTCGTAATCCAACCCATCTGAGTACATGGAGAATTTCGAAGGTATGTTTGATGGAGCTTGTATTGTATCATTCGGCCTGAACAAGGTGCAGGAGGAGAGTGTAAACAAGAGAAGAAAACTAACAGCAGATAAGATGGTGCGATTCTGTTCAAGTATACCGCCAGAACTGGAATTGAGCGCTGGTCTGTCCATCACCATTATCTTACGCATCCTTGTCTTCCTTTCTGTAGCATTTTATCCCAGCTATCGAAAAGTCGGTGATGTGTCTGGCAAATGCCTCAGCATCATTTATTGTAAGGGGTGTTCGTTTCATGTGATGCTGCCTCCCTTTTTCAAGCATACCAAGAAAAAGACACTGACTAACAATGCTGTGTGTCATCCGGAATATGAGCTCTTCATCTGAGGGTTTGCCGTATAACTCTTTTATGAGTTTCTGGACTTTTTTTCTTTTCCTGGAAATAATTTCATTGATCAGGGTGCCACTCTCTACAGTGGGCTCGGCCATTTCTTTTGTTACCAACTGGTAAAAATTACCGGTCATATCTTTGCTTAAAATTCTCTTTAATAGAGCAAGAATGAACAGGTAGAGTTGTTCCTCAACGCTTTGTTCTGTTTCGCTTTCCTGTGGATACAGAATTTCTGCCTGATCAAATGTATATTGTATGACACTTCGATAGAGTTTGTCTTTAGAACGAAAATGGTAATTAACAGAGGCTATGTTAGCCTTGGCCATTTCGCATATTTCTGCAACAGATGTATTTGCATACCCTTTTTCAGAAAACAGGATTGCTGCACTATCCATTAATTTCTGCCTGGTGTTTTTCTTTTTTTTGTTTGCTTCCATAATACAGGTTGAAAAAGAAGATTTTATTAAGAGAATTAAGTTGTTCGTATATGAGTTAGGCGTGGGAAAAGGAGATATTACTTGAGTGAAGATATCAGGTTGTTTACTTGGTTTGTTTAGAATATGAACCAATAAGTTGTTTATACGTGTGTTATGTGTTCAAATATATATTTTAAACGTTTGTTTGAATTTGTCAATGTGTTAGTGGTGGATTTATATAGCAAAGTTCTTCAAATTAAGAAAATTTTATAGCCATAAAGCTTGGAGGCACAGGGGAGGTTAGGGTGCCAGGGGGGGCAGGAGCATATTACGTCTTGATATAGACTATAAAGAAAGGCTTCTTTTGCAGAGAGGAAAAGCCCCATGTTATTTATAAAAAGTAGAAAATTATTTCTCCGCCTCTTCTTTAATCCATTGTTCTATCTGAGTCAGGGTTGGCATGCGGCCGGCGCTTTTGGTTTCTCCATTTATGATAAGAGCAGGGGTCTTGGTTATTCCATAACGCCAGATTTCGTCAAGTTCCTGAATATCCTCAACATCAGCAGCAATGTTTAGTTTATCAAGAATTTCTATAACCATTATTTTTATCTTGTTGCAGCTTACACAGGGCCTGCCGAGTACGCGAATAATTAATTCATGCCCCTCATCTTTTAAATGATAGCGATAGGTTTGGTACTCCTTTAACAGGGCCTGTATGTAATCATCATTGGAATGTTCAGGAATATAATTATATTTCCTGATTGCTTCAAATAGTTCGGCAGCAGCATTTTCATCAGATAGTTCTTTCTTTAATACTTCCTGAAGGGCGATATCAAAACCTATGAGACCAACATTTGCTTTTCCTATCTTGATTGTTCTTTTTCCAGGCGTTTCCATGGTATTGTCAGTTTGTAGTTTGATTGTCTTATCTGTTTGAGTAATGTATCTGTTCTTATCTTTACTATGTCATGGAAGTATAATCATTGTAATGAGTTGAACAATCAAAATAATTTCATTGATGAATATTAATCCGAAAAACCTGCTTTCCCAATACCCGGACTTTCTTATAAAGGGTCTTCTTGGTTTGATGAACCAAAAACGTTCGCCGTTCTACGTTTCCGGTGGCACGATTCGAGATTGGCTCCTTGGACGAATTGGAGTCGATCTGGATATCACAGTAGAGTCAGATGCTTTTGAATGGGCGCATGATCTGGTGCGAGCGATTGGCGGCAGTTTTGTGGCACTGGATGAAGAGCAGGATGTCGCCAGAGTAGTCTGGCAAGGTATTTCTATAGATTTTTCCGGTTTTCGTGAGGGAACCACCTCTATCCATGAAGATCTTTTGAAGCGGGATTTTACCATCAATGCTCTGGCAGTTTCCTTTGAACCTGGAGAACCCCTTATTGAAGGTTTGCAACGGCCACTTGATATAATTGACCCATCAGGAGGCATCCAGGACCTGGAGAAAAAGATGATCCGTAATACTTCTTCGCAGGTTTTTATAAGCGATCCTTTGCGAATGCTGCGTGCTTACCGTTTTGTTGCTGATTTGGGGTTTATCATTGATAGGCAGACCGCAGACAATATTAAAAACAGTGTCGAACTTATATCCGGGGTCTCTGCTGAGCGGCTTGTCTATGAACTGAACCTTATTATGTCTTGTGATAAAGCTCATGCAATTATCCAGGTAATGTTGGAGAGTGAGATTTTTGGAAAGCTATTTCCTGAATTACTGATGGGAGTCAATCTGGCTCAACCTGCCAGCCATCATCTTGATGTATTTCATCATTCCCTTGCCGCACTCAAATACATGGAAAAAATTATTAAGAATCCCTCCACATATTTTCCTCGGCAGGCAGTCCACGTTTCAGATTATTTAGTAAGGGTGAAAAGAAGAATACTGTGGCTGAAATGGGCTGCATTATTTCACGATCTGGGAAAGCCCCTGACCCATCAAATAAGAAAGGACAAGGGAGGGCGAATCACTTTTTACAATCATGATATGGCAGGGGCAAGAGAGTTTAGTAATATTGCTGCAAAATACAGATGGAGCAATGAAGATACAAAACAGGTTGCCAGGCTTATTTCTATGCATATGTGGCCTTTTCACCTCAACAATGTGCGACGCAAGCAAAACCTTTCTTCAAAAGCATGTCTGAAACTCATCAAGGCTGCCGGCACAGAATTGACCGGTCTTTTTTTGCTGGCTATGGCAGACAGTCTAGCAGGGCAGGGGTCGGAAAAACCTCCGGGAATGGAGCAGGGCATGTCGGATCTTTATGATGAAGTGCTCCACGTTTATCTTGAAAGCATTAAACCGGTTTTTGACAGTCCGCGTTTACTTGATGGATATGATTTACAAAGAGAATTCCAGCTTGCACCCGGCCCGGAATTCAGAAAGATATTTGAAAAACTGGATGAGGCCAGGGTAGAGGGTGAGGTTTGCACTAGGGAAGATGCTCTTCAATGGGTGAAAGACTATCTTCAACGCCACAAGGAAAATTAGTTCCCAACCGGAAACGTACATTCTCGGCTGGAGATATCAGTTACTAGGTGTCAGGTTCGGGTTACATCGACCAAGGGCTTTAGTTAATAATATTTGGCGTTTTATTAAAGACATTGTTAATGTGCAGAGCACGTTTCAGACGACAACCAACACTCGAAGTTTTATGATATGAAAGGGGAAAACCTGGATGGGCAGATCAACAAAGAAAGAGCTTGATAAGAGACACAGTACCGACCTGGACTCCCTTGATTCTAATACCCTGGAAAAAATACTCGCATATCACCTGCTCAGTTTTCAAGGCCGAGATCCCGAGCGGGCAACAGACCGGGATTTATATAAGGCGCTATCCTATACATTACGGGATAGATTGATTGAGAACTGGATAAAAACCCAGAAGAGCTTTTATGCCAAGAAACGTAAAAGGGTTTACTATCTTTCACTGGAATTTCTTATTGGCCGAAGTTTGGGGAATACACTCATTAATCTCGGTTATTATGATAAAATGGCAAAAGTTGCCGAGGGGATTGGATATGAATTAGAGGAAGTAAGAGAGAAGGAAGAGGATGCTGCTCTTGGAAACGGTGGGCTTGGTAGACTGGCTGCCTGCTTTATGGATTCCATGGCAACTTTGGGTATACCTGCTTATGGATATGGTATTCGTTATGAATATGGTCTGTTTTTCCAGAAAATGTACAATGGATATCAGGTTGAAAATCCGGATGATTGGCTTCGATATGGCACACCATGGGAGTTTGAGCGACCGCACCACCTGCATCCGGTAAAGTTTTACGGCCAGGTGGAACATTATGAGGATCGGGATGGAAACAAGCGAGCAAAATGGGTCAATGCCGAAGAGGTTATGGCTATGGCCAGCGATATTCTGGTGCCTGGATATAAAAATGATCACGTTCTGAATATCAGGCTTTGGAAAGCAAGAGCTTCTCGTGAACTTGATCTTAGCTATTTTAATCGTGGTGATTATATTTCTGCGGTGGAGAATAAAGTAAAATCAGAAACCATATCCAAACTGTTATATCCATCGGATGATATTCGTGAAGGTCAGGAGTTACGGCTGAAACAACAGTATTTTTTTGTTGCTGCGACGCTGTTGGATATTCTCAGGCGTTACAGAAAGAAAAATGAAAAATTCGATCAGTTCAGCGAAAAGGTGGCTATTCAATTGAACGACACCCATCCGGCTATTGCTATTCCGGAACTGATGCGACTGCTGATTGATATTGAAGGGCTGGGCTGGGCTGAAGCCTGGGAAATTTGTGTAAATACATTCTGCTATACTAATCATACATTGATGCCTGAGGCTCTTGAGGTGTGGACGGTTGACATGCTGGGTAGAGTGTTGCCGCGGCATTTGGAGATAATCTTTCTGATAAACCATTTCTTTCTTGAAAAGGTGGCAAAACGTTATCCCGGGGACACAAAAAAACAGCAAGCTATGTCCATAATCGCAGAAGATCCGGTGAAAAAAGTACGCATGGCTCACCTTGCTATTGTCGGTAGTCATTCAGTAAACGGTGTAGCCGCACTTCATACACAATTACTGCAATCCAAAATTTTTAAAGATTTTGACATATTTTTTCCTTTCCGTTTTAACAACAAAACAAATGGAATAACTCCTCGTCGCTGGTTGTTAAAAAGCAACCCGGGACTTGCTGCGTTGATAACTGAGACAATTGGTGATGCCTGGGTCACTGACCTCAATGATTTGAGGAAATTGGAGCCTTTTGCTGATGATCCTAAATTTCAGAAGAAATGGAGGCAGGTTAAAAAAACGCGAAAATTGAAATTGGCCAAGGTCATTAAGAATGTCTGCAATTTAGATGTGGACCCGGATTCCATGTTTGATGTGCAGGTCAAACGAATTCATGAATATAAGCGGCAGCTGCTGAATATTCTGCATGTTATAGCTCTGTACCAGCAGATAATTGAAAATCCGGGTAAGCAGTTTGTTCAACGCACCGTTATTTTCGGAGGCAAGGCGGCACCATCCTATTGGAAAGCCAAGCTTATAATAAAACTGATAAATTCCGTGGCTGAAACAGTTAATAATGACTCTCGTGTAAATGGCAAGCTACGGGTAGTCTTTATTCCTAATTACGGAGTGTCGTTAGCTGAAAAAATTATACCGGCAGCGGATCTTTCTGAGCAGATATCAACAGCCGGCACAGAAGCTTCCGGTACCGGCAACATGAAATTTGCCTTAAATGGTGCGCTTACCATAGGAACGCTGGATGGTGCCAACATTGAAATACGAGAAGAAGTAGGAGAAGAGAATATTTTTATTTTTGGAATGACGGCTGATGAGGTCTTGGCAATGAAAGAAAATCCAGACCGCACTCCTTATGACATTTATAATTCTGACGCTATTGTTCGTCGGACACTTGACAGCATCACTGATGGTATGTTTTCCGGTGGAGATCGAGAACTGTTTAAAGAATTGGTTGTTGGGTTGCTTTCTCCGGATGAGCCGTATCTGTTGCTACACGATTTTAACGATTATCTGCGATGTCAGAATCAGGTCAGTAAAGCTTTTCTTGATAAGCGTTCCTGGTGTAAAAAATCGATTCTTAATGTGGCGCGAATTGGGAAATTTTCATCGGATCGAACCATTAAAGAATATGCTCGTGATATCTGGAAAATTGATTGTTGATGGTGTCGCAGAAAAGCACCCTAAAGGGCATAAAACCGATTTACTGTGTTGTAACAACGCAGCGGTGTCCGGGGTCTTGTGGGCTCGACATACCACATGTATGCACCCCAAGGGCTTTCGTTTCACCGCATCTTTGCGCCTTCGACATCACTACTCCTTTTCTTTGACGATTTTCGAGGACTCGCTGATGTCGCTGTCTGCTTAGCCCAGGTTATTCATGACTCTGGACTTGAAATTGTTATATATTATTGACCTTTGTCTTAATTGTTTTCTTTTTGAGTGTTTTTCAAAATCACAGAGTGTTTTTTTCTTGTGGTGTAACTGCAATTGAATAGAGTCACCCTTCGGGGGCGGCGATTTGGCTGAATCTGATTCGTTATCGGGTGTTCCGCGTAGCCAACTACAGCGAATCATCCTCTTCCTTGCATCTTCAGCCAACTCACCACCTAAATAATCCAGGTTAGCAATTTCTCCCGCTGATTTTTTACGAAATCATTAAGGTTTAAATAGAGTATAAAAACTAATCGTTATCATTTATTTTATTTGTTAATACAGTGCGCAAAGTAAAGGATTATTATTTTAAGAAGGCGAAACAGGATAATTATCCTGCCCGATCGGTTTATAAATTAGAGGAGGCTCAGAAAAAACACCAGATTCTCAACCTTGGAGATACTGTTTTAGACCTCGGTTGCCAGCCGGGAAGTTGGGCTCTGTATGCCGCAAAAACTGTTGGCAGAAAAGGACTTGTGGTCGGAGTAGATCTAACAGAAGGGAAGAGAATCAATAGTCCCGGAGGAGCAGAAATACACATTTTCTGTGCTGATGTTACTGGACCGGAATTTATTCCCTTACTCAAGGAAAAACAGAAAAATTTCCGGGTCGTGTTAAGTGATATGGCCCCTAAAACTACAGGGAATAAATGGGTTGACCAGCAAAGGTCCATACAGTTAGCGGGCAGATCTCTAGAAATTGCTCAAGAAGTTCTCTGTGAGAATGGTAATTTTTATTGTAAGGTTTTTGAAGGGGAGGATTTCAGAGATTTTGTTCTTAAGATTCGGGAGAATTTTAAGAAAGCGAAAATTGTGAAACCTAAAAGTTCAAGATCGGAGAGTAACGAAGTTTTTGTTTTGGGTATGGGCTTCAGGAGAGTTTGAATTGAATGGTCGATTAACGATTGACAATTAGCCATTGATTATTGATTATTATATAAGGTAAAGCTAGCTTTGATGCAGGTTTATCTGCTGCGAGAAGTTTCAATAGTACGGGTTTCTGTTTGTGAATTGATATAAATTTTCTCTGTCGGTGTGCGTCTGCCTGATCTGCATATTTTACGATATATATTAAGTTTTATGAATAAAGGAGGGAGTTAGGTGTCGGGACATTCCAAATGGAGCACAATCAAGAGAAAGAAGGGGGCAGTGGATGCCAAGCGAGGAAAGATTTTTACCAAACTGATCAAAGAGATTACCGTTTCAGCCAGAATGGGTGGCGGGGACCCAATGGGTAACCCGAGGTTGCGTTCCGCAGTTGCTGCAGCCAAGGCGGAAAATATGCCCAAAGATAATATAGACCGGGCGGTTAAAAAAGGAACTGGCGATCTTGAAGGTACTGTTTACGAGGAGATTACCTATGAGGGATATGGGCCTGGAGGCGTAGCTGTCCTAGTTGACTGCATGACCGACAATAAGAATCGTACGGTTGCGGATGTGAGGCATTTTTTTAGTAAAAGTGGCGGAAATCTGGGAGAATCCGGCTGTGTTTCCTGGATGTTTGAGAAAAAAGGATCGATGTCGGTGGATAAGAACACAATTTCCGAAGAAAAGCTTATGGACCTTGCTCTCGAGGCAGGCGCCGAGGATATACTTGAAGAAGAATCGGAATATCAAGTCCTAACATCACCTGATGAATTTAATACAGTCAGGGAGTCATTGGAAAACGAAGGAGTGGCATTTCTGGAAGCCTCAATTTCAATGATTCCTCAAAATGTAATTGAGATTAATGAATCTAAACCGGCTAAGCAGCTGTTAAAGCTCTTGGAAAGCCTTGAAGATCATGATGATGTCCAGAATGTATATGCCAACTTTGATATTCCGGATGAAATAATGGAAGAAGTTGGCTAATCGTTCCGCTGCACCCCATCTTTGAACGATCAGGCGGCTCACATAGGCGTCACCGGCCCGGTTGTCCAGATCTGGGGCACCGAAGTCTGCGCTTATCTTCTGAATAGTAACAGCTCGGTGGTTTTAGCTTTGTTTTGACATCACGCTGAATAGTGACGAAGTTGGATGATTTCTGCTCCCTTAAATGTGTATCCTGAAAGATTAGAATTTTCAAGATGGCCAAATGGTTTAAACTGCAATTCATTATATGCTGGTGTCTGAAATAGATTAATGCATGATCAAAGAGAGTGTTTCCGTATCCTGGGAGTTGACCCCGGTTCCAGGGCCACCGGATATGGTGTGATTGAAAAGGAGGGCAATCGGCTACGATATATTTCCTGCGGGGTATTAAGGCTCTCACAGCAAGTTTCGTTTCCTGAAAGATTAAAAAAAATTTATGATGGGCTGAGCGAAGTAATTGGTAAACATGAGCCAGTCGTAGCAGCAGTGGAAGATGTATTTGTCGCTGTTAATCCAAGGTCTGCTTTGAAACTCGGGCATGCAAGAGGCGTGGCAATTCTGGCAGCAATGCAATGTGGACTTGCAGTTCACGACTATACACCTAGAAAGATTAAACAGGCTGTCGTCGGATACGGTAATGCAGAGAAAGTACAGGTCCAGCAAATGGTGAGGATTTTATTAAAACTATCTACTTCACCCAGCTCGGATGCTGCGGACGCCTTGGCGGTTGCTATCTGTCATGCTAATCAATTGAAGATTGAGGCATAAGAAGCTGCCGATGATTGACAAAAGCCTTAATATTTAAGATTGAATATTAATTGATTAATAATTTATTGAAATTATGTTTTTTCCGAACCCCGAACTTTTAACCTTTAACCTCGAACCTTGTATTTAGACCCTAAATTATGATCGCTTGTCTTAAAGGAGAGCTTTTTCACAAAGCCCCGGAAAAAGTTATTGTTGATGTAAACGGTATTGGCTACGAAGTGTTTTTATCAATGGCAAGCCATGATCGACTTCCGGCTGTTGGTGATGAAGTCTTTTTACACACATATACGCATGTCCGGGAAGAGGCTCTCAACCTTTTCGGTTTTATCGAGGTCGAAGAAAAGGAGATGTTTCTTTTACTGATAAATGTCTCCGGCGTGGGACCCAAATTGGCCTTAAGCATACTGTCAGGTATAAGGCCTGCGGAATTGGCAAAGGCTATATCAATGAAGGATCTCAAACGACTAACCGGTCTATCCGGGGTCGGTAAGAAAACCGCTGAAAGATTATGCCTGGACTTAAAAGACAAAATTGGTCTTGTGCACGGAGACGATGAGGTTTTTGATATAATGACATCAGTAAATAAAGCAGCAGGCAGCGTCACAGATGATGTCATCTCTGCTTTGGTTAACTTGGGTTACCCTCAAGTAAGGGCCTTTCAGGCAATTTCTGCTGTTAAGAAAAGGTTATCAGCCGATGAATTTTTAAATCTGCGAGTTGAAGATATGTTACGTGAAACACTGAGGTCGCTGGCGTGATTTACGAAGAGAGAATAGTCGCACCATCACAGGTGGAAGATGATATTACGATAGAAGGAGATCTGAGGCCAAGGTGGTTGAAGGAATATATAGGCCAGGAACTGGTCAAGAAAAATCTTGACGTTTTTATCAAGGCGGCAATAGGGCGGAACGAGGCATTGGATCATGTCCTTTTTCACGGATTTCCAGGGCTTGGCAAAACAACCATGGCATACA
The DNA here is from genome assembly GCA_947258675.1 of uncultured Desulfobulbaceae bacterium. The sequence goes on from CAMYJP010000008.1 coordinate 15,951, forward strand.
TTATAGCCAATGAAATGGGTTCGCACATCAAAGTGACGTCCGGTCCAGTGATAGAAAGGCAGGGGGACCTGGCCGCGATTTTAACAAGCCTTGAGCAGGGCGATGTTCTTTTTATTGATGAGATACATCGGTTGAATCACGTTGTTGAGGAGATTCTATATCCGGCAATGGAAGACTACCAGCTTGATCTGGTTATCGGACAGGGCCCCGGAGCCAGATCGGTTAAAATGGATTTACCGCATTTTACCCTTGTTGGAGCAACCACGAGAACAGGACTCCTTACTCCCCCTCTGAGAGACCGATTCGGTGTTATTCTGCGGCTTGACTTTTATTCAGCTGATGAGTTGGTGACCATACTCAAACGATCTGCCAGGGTGCTTGGCATAAAAATTGATTCAGCAGGTGCAATAGAAATTGGGCGACGTTCCCGCGGAACCCCAAGGGTTGCCAATAGATTGCTCAAAAGAGTCAGGGATTTTGCTGAAGTGAACAAACAGAAAACCATTACCACTAAAGTGGCGGATGAGGCGTTGAACATGCTTGCTGTGGATTCAAACGGCCTTGATGAGATGGATAGACGTATTCTGTTGACTTTGATTGATAAGTTTCAGGGAGGGCCAATAGGAATAGAAACCCTGGCGACATCTGTTTGTGAGGAAAAAAACACCCTTGAAGATGTTTATGAACCATTTCTGATCCAGTCTGGTTTTCTGGTACGTACTCCAAGAGGCAGAGTAGCAACTGCTAATGCATATGAGCACTTTGGTCGGCAATATACTGACGACGAAGGTCAACCGCGCTTGTTTTAAGCGCTTAAAACAAGATTTTATTTTAATAAATATTCAGTAAAACAAATATATATAGTACATATTTAATGTTAATTCTTGTGTATTGTGCATCAACTTTCTGTATTATTAAAATTTTGTTAGACAAAAGTCAGTAGTACTTTCATTTTGTTTGAAAAAATCATGAGTGTTTTAGTAAATTGATCACTGTATTTTTAACTTCCGGTTGAGTTATCAGCTGGAGCAATACCGTTTTTTCTATTCAGCTTCTATATTAAATTTTGAACCGAACAATGAGCACATTCCCAGCAGTTCGGAGTCGGAGTTTATGCCCTTTAGGGTGCTTATTCGCTGCGAGGAGCTTTTAATATTTTTTTTGTTAAGAAAAAAAATACAATAATAGATATATTTAAGTTTAATAGGTAATATTTTTTTTATGTTATTCTGCCAAGTAAAGATGACTATTTATCTGAATTAATACACGCAGCTTCAGCGTTGGTTAGCTTCAATAATGAATAGCTGATGGCGTCGTAAAAAGTCCGATCTCCTGCGTCGTAGCGGATCGCGAAATGCTCAACATACCATATGTATGCCTCCGCTTTCGTGGAACCACTACTCCTTGTGTATCGAACATTTTACTTAGCCATCTTAAGCGGTAAGATGGACTTTTTACGAGTCCATCAATAGCTGGAATCTGATTCATGAACCTTGAGTAACCTTTTTGGAAGGTGTTGCCATGGAAAAAAAACTGACAATTAAGGACATCAGAAAGATGAAGAAAAGTGGTGAGAAGATTTCCATGCTCACTGCTTATGATGCAAGTTTTTCCAGGGTGATAGATAGCTGCGGCATTGACATGATTCTTGTTGGTGATTCTCTTGGCATGGTGCTTCTTGGTTATGAATCAACCGTTCCGGTTACAATGGAGGAAATGCTTCACCACTGTAAAGCAGTAAAACGGGGGGTTTCAAAGGGGTTGTTGGTAGGAGATATGCCTTTTCTTTCTTACCAGGTTTCAAAGACTGAAGCGATAAAAAATGGTGGAAGATTTCTCAAAGAAGCTGGATGCGATGCAGTTAAACTTGAGGGTGGTCTTGATGTTTGCGAAACTGTTAAAGCCATGGTACGGGCTGGCATTCCGGTTATGGGCCATATTGGATTAACGCCACAGACTTCATCCCAGTTGGGTGGTTATAAGGTGCAGGGCAAAGACCTTGATTCTGCTCGCGTACAACTGCAAGCCGCCAGGGCACTTGAGGAGGCAGGTGCATTTTCTCTGGTTCTGGAGTGTATTCCTGCCCAGCTTGCTCAGGTAATCACAGACGCTGTTCAAATTCCGACAATCGGTATTGGCGCTGGTAAATATTGCGACGGTCAGGTGCTGGTTACCCAGGATTTATTAGGCATGTTTGAAAAATTTGTGCCGAGTTTTGTAAAGACATATATTAATCTTGCACCAGAGATCAGGAAGGCTGTTTCCCTATATAATGAAGAGGTTAAGGCTGGTGAATATCCAAGTTCTGAACACAGTTTCTCCATGCAGGGAGATGTCAAAGCTATTGTTAATGATTAGTATAGCGAACCCCTCTCTTTGTATTTCTAAAATATGCCTCTTCAACTGGACATACTGATTAACTGTCAAGCATTATTCCTATAATTTACTTCACGTTTGTCCTCTAAATAATTAAGTTTAGAGCTTTTTAAAGGAGGGAGAAAAATGAAATTTTATTATTCGGTTTGGTTAGTCAGTAGTGCAATTATCCTCTTTTCTTCAACTGTTTGCCTGGCAGGTACTATGTATATTAGTGGTAAAGCCGAATCGGTTTTTCTTGATGATGCAGATCTAACCGGATCCAACGGCGGGAAAGTAGAATTTGATGCCGGATGGGGGCTGGGTGGTGCTTTTGGTTATGATTATGGTACTTATCGGGCCGAAATAGAAGTATCTTTCCGAGAAAATGATATAGACGCTTTCAGAGGGTTAGGCACAAGCGGTGATGTAAGTTCTTCAAGCTTTTTGGTCAACGGTTATTTTGATTTTGAAAATTCCACGGATATAACGCCTTATGTTGGCGGTGGTTTAGGTCTGGCTAATGTGGATTTTGATGATTCAATCATTAATGACGATGATACTGTGTTTGCCTATCATCTCGGTGCAGGTGCGGGGCTTGCTATTTCCGAGACAGTTATGATTGATCTGGCGTATCGCTATCTTGTGACCGCAAACCCTGATATCGGGAATGGTGAAGCTGAATATGAAACCCATAATCTTCTTGTCGGCATCAGGTATTATTTTCAATGAGACATATGACTTAAAGGAATGCGGGCAATGAGTTCAGAATTATTGTCAGCTATCCAAACCTTTTCTTTTCAAAGACTTTTCCTCCAGATTTAAGTACAGTCCCATAGGAAATAGTACCAAGGAAAGGGGTAGTATCAGGTTTATAAAATACAAACATATAGAACCTAAAACCAATGCTTCCCAACCTTCTGCAGTTTGGGCAAGAGGAACGAATCAATCACCCCAAAACATTGATTGATACAACGGGTAGGACATAACATAGAAGTTGTACATTATATGGAGCATTAGACTTGGCCAGAAACATTTTGTCTTTATAATTAGCCAGGAAGAAGATAATCCGAGTGTCGATAAGGGCAGTAATGACAAGCCAGTGAGGTTGTGACTCAAAGAAAATAATATGCTTAGGAAAACGGCTAGCAACCACCACACATGATAATTCACAAATTTGATGATAACTAACAAAGGACCACGATATAGTGCCTCTTCAAGGAAAGGTGCTATAATTAAGCACGAGAACAGATTAATCCTGTCGTTCAATAATAGGTTAAAAGAGTTTTGTCCAACCTGAATAATCCAATTTTGAAAATTAAAAAGCCATTGTAAAAAACCAGGAGAGGAAAGCGAACGATAGCTAAGGATTGAGGGCCATAAAGACTGAAATGATGAAGTTATAAATAGTAGGTAAATAAGATAATTCTTTAGTGAGCAGGATAAAATAACCGATCCGAAACACAGGAATATGTATTTCCATACGTCAACAAAAATGATCTTTTCAGATTGGCTTTCCACCTTGTAGGCTCCATGCCGATAGGCTCCCTGGATTATTATTCAGTAAAAATAACCTCTACATTAAATATAATCATGAGTAACAGGTACACAAGAACCATAAAAGGGCGAAAAATGACTTTCTGAGGAATTGTCATAGAAATGATTACACAGTTACTTCAAGCAATGTTCGCGGACGGTAGGAGCCAGGTTTTTTGAATCATTCATCCTAAGATTTCGTATACATTCCTCGGTCTCATCCAAAATCAGCTGGAGGTAAGACCGACTGTAGATCGTTGACAGGCAGGATAATTTGCATATCATAAATAATGTTGGCTCGGATGGGCGAGGATTATTGATCAAGCCTTGCATAAGAAGGATATATGCTCTTATTAGCAAGGGCTTGGAGGTAATTGACATGTTCACCAAACTAGGTGATTCTGGCAAAGTTTCTTTTTGTTCTTCGTCACTCTGAAATTAATCATTGAACAACATTCATTTTGGCTGGACCTCGTTGCACGGTTCGATGATATTCCACTGCAGGTTCACCAAAAACCATTGCATACCCGATGTGATGATCTTCAGGGATTCCGAGTTTTGAAATCAGTTCCGGACATACGGATAGGGCCATAATAACCATACCGTCCCAAACTGTCCCGATGCCACGGGCATGTGCTATCAGCTGGAAGGTTGTCATGGCAATTAGCGGATCCTCATTCGGGGAAGGGGAGTTTTTCGGGGCGCTTGTAATGAGGAGATGGGGCGCGTCTCTGAATATAAAGTCCTTTTTCTCATCCTGCCAACCCGCAACCGCCGCACCTAAATACTGCTCGACAAGACCTCCCGGCAGTTTCCCGGTAGCCTTCTTTTTAGCCAGTTCTGTCATCATATCTTCCCGAAACCGTTTTAGGACAGCGCCTTGTCTGATTACTGTAAAAAGCACAGCCTGGGCGTTTACTCCGGTGGGTGCATGGCAGGCAATTTCAAGTAATTCATCGATAAGTGATTGTTCCAAATCTTTGTCACTATAACGGCGCACCGATCTTCTGCCCTTAATGAGTGTTTCCAGTTTGGCCGGATCCGGCATTTTTTCTGACAGTAAAATACTGTCATCAGGATTTTTTCCTAGTATAGATATTGCACCGGTCGGGCAGACGGCAAGACAGTGCTGACACCGGTAGCATCCTTCTTCATTGGTGATTTCAGGGTGTTCATTCAGTATTATGACACCGGCGGGACAATCTTCTGCGCATTCACCGCATTGAATGCAAAGCTCTTCGTCTACTTTAAACTGAATCATTGTTAATCTCCAATTTTAGGGTTCGATTCTTATTACAGATAAATCCTCATTTCAACTTACGTATCAAAAAAAATTATAGCACTACAAAACATTGATCTATAAGCTTCATACCTGGATATTGGGGAAAATAAGACACAGCACCTGGATCTGGCAATTGCGAAGGATTCATTGGTCGTTTTACTTTTTACCGTTATGTGCTTTATGTGCTGCAAAACCGTTGTATCTCCTTAAGAAAATCCTGGCCGTAGCGTTGGAGTTTGTGTTCGCCCACGCCGTGGATATTAAGAAACGACTGGTTATCCTTTGGAAGATACGCCGCCATCTCGGCCAGGGAGGTGTCGCTAAAAATTACAAATGGCGGCACACCCGCCTTATCGGCGAGGTATTTGCGTAATCCTCGCAACTGCTCAAACAGTTCCTGATTATAATCGACAACCCCTACTTTTCGGCGGGCCGTTTTTTGGGCCGCCTTTGTTCTAACCCGAGGCGCTGCCATGCTCAGCAATTTTTCACCGCGCAGCAGGGGCCAGGCCTCTGTGGTCAATTTAAGCACCGAGTAATTGCCAACGTCCTGCTCGAGATATCCGTGATGTATGAGTTGGCGCAGGAGGCTGCCCCAGTATTCCTGGCTCTTGTCTGCCCCAATCCCGTAGGTTGATAGCTGGGCATGACCCAGCTGGATTAGCCGCTCTTTTTTTGAGCCTCGTAGCACATCGATAACATGACCCATGCCGAAGCGTTGTTTTACGCGATAGACGCATGACAGGGCCTTGCGGGCATCTTCCGTAACATCAAGCATTTCCGGAGGATTGAGACAGATATCGCAATTACCGCAATCGGCAACCATGCGTTCACCGAAATAGCCGAGCAACGCCCGTCTTCGACAGCTCAAGACTTCGGCAAATCCTGCTATGGCATTAAGTTTATGGAGTTCGATGCGTTTTTGTTCCGGATTTTTTATTTTTTCGATCAGGCCGCGGGCCATGGCGATATCTCCATATCCGAATAGCAGCAGGGCCTCGGCAGCCAGACCATCGCGGCCGGCGCGGCCAGTTTCCTGGTAAAAGCTTTCAATATTCTTCGGTATATCATAATGGACAACATATCTGATATTGGATTTATCTATCCCCATGCCGAACGCCACCGTGGCTACAATAATTCTGACATTATCTCGTAGAAAATTTTCCTGCACCTGTTTACGTTGGACCGCCGAAAGACCGGCATGATAAGGGGCTGCAATGTAGCCGGCTCCTGCAAGATTTTCCGCAACAATTTCCACGCGTTTTCTGCTTAAACAGTAAACAATTCCCGCCTCGGTCTCCCGGGTTTTAACAAAGGAGAGCAGCTGCTCGAATGGTTTGTGCTTTTCTAACACCGTGTAGCGGATATTGGGCCGGTCAAAGCTCGAAATATAGAACTTAGCCCGCTGTAGTCCGAGCTGTTTCAGAATATCCTGGCGAGTATGGGGCTCAGCTGTTGCGGTCAGACCGATCACCGGTATTTCTGAAAACAATTTGCGCAGCCGGCCTAGTTTGCTGTATTCCGGCCGAAAGTCATGCCCCCACTGGGAAATGCAATGAGCTTCGTCAATAGCAAATAGGGCAACAGGAATATCGGCGAGCCGCTCGATAAATTCTTGGCTCATCAACCGTTCTGGGGCAATATAGAGTAGATCCAACTCCTCATTATGTAACATTGCCAGGACCTCCCGAGCCTCACCGCTTTTCAAAGAGGAATTGTAAAAGGCCGCTCTGACGCCGCATGAAAGGAGGGTATCAACTTGATCTTTCATCAGGGAGATCAGTGGCGAGACCACAATACCAACACCTGGACGATGCAAGGCCGGGATCTGATAACAGAGCGATTTGCCTCCACCGGTGGGCATCAGCACAAAAGCATCATCACCGCGGATGAGCCCTTGGATGATTTCCTGCTGATATGGTCGGAAGGATTCGTAGCCGAAGATTTTTTTAAGGCTTTGCAGAGGAGTGCTGTTCATAATGAAGTGAAGAATAAAGAATTATTCTTAATATGCAACAATAGCATTGTGGATTGCTTTTTTCAATCTTTCAACTCTTTATCATTCTGCATTTTTCATTCTACATTTCTTGGTCTCCTGCAACTTGAATGATTTGTATCTTTGGCTGATAAAATTCAGTATTGCCAGGTAATTTTTTTTTAAAAACAAAAAGGTCAGAATGAGGTA
>CAMYJP010000009.1 GCA_947258675.1 uncultured Desulfobulbaceae bacterium
TTTTTCAAACTGAAAATCTATGCCTTACATGAAACAAAGTACGCTTTAGTCGGATGAACCATAAATAATATAAGCCAAACAATATGAAGCCAGACATGAGATTGAAATATCTTAGTCTGGCTTTTCTATCTCTGATTCAAAAGATTTTCTACGACACCCAAGGTTTGTCAGATTGACATACCCAATCAACACTTGATAAAAAATCAAGAAGCATCAATATTTGCTATTTTGGCAATCCCATGTAAACTTTGACTGGATTCCAAATAATGGCAAATAACTATGATGATCTCTTTACCTCATTTTTTATAATAATCCTAAAGTAAAACTATGGAGATTAAGACAATGAAAACAACCCAGAGAGTATGTGTTCTTTTTGCGGTTATGGTGTTTAGTACCACCTTTTCTCTTCAGGCACGGGAGGTATCACTTGAGCAAGTCAAACTGAATGTTCTTAATCTGCACAAATCAGTAATGGCGAGGCAGCCGGCTGTTTCGATTAAGAAATTTAAAAGCGTCATTGCAATTAATGATGAATTTATCCTACTGGACGTCCGATCCGAAGCTGAATTTAAAGCGGCGCACCTTCCCGGTGCCTTGCATGTCGAACGCGGCCGGATTGAATGGATTATCCCAAATATAATTAAGAAAACAGATAGAACAGTTTATGTGTATTGCCAGGATGGAAGACGTTCCGCTCTTGCTACAGAGCGGCTTCTTGAGATGGGATACAAGAATACGATCCATATTACCGATGGTTTTGAGGGTTGGGTTAAAACTGGATACCCTGTTTACAACATGCATGGAGAATTTATCTTGAACTCTGGAGGGTATGGCAAAAGAGAGCCCACGATTGGTAATATCGACAAATAAACACTCCCCTGACTTGATTTTATTTTTGAACAGGGCAATTACAAACCATTTGCCAAATAAGGCTTTTAGTGTGCTTGCCACACAATACTGAGAGAAAACCGGTTGTTTCAGCCCACGGTCCGCTCAAAACCCAAAGCATCAATGACTGTAATGAGCTTCATCCTTAACCGATATGGTCGGCAGAATGGCTAAGATAGCCAGTATGAAGGGAATAGAAATCTTTTGAGATTGAAACCATTGCTGTTGGCAAGGGATTAATGATTCAAGAACATCAAAACATCCTCTCTTTTTATATCTCTCCAATATAACCATATTCTAAAGGATTTCTTCCTTGCGTTCGAAAGAAGTAACTGACATTTAACGAAGCAGATCAATTTGTCTTCTGGGTAAAGCAAAAGACAGAAACAGTAAACTCAAACCGGAAGTATAATTTTCTTGAAAACAACCTAACTATCAACCTGTCAGTTGAATATGTAATGATAATAAGTGGTTAGGGTGGCGAATGATGAATGCTCAATCATCCCCCAAAATAGTAAAGGATTTCATGCGAGCATTTGTCAGAACTAAACCACTAGTGGATAGCTCTGGAGCGCTCATATTTAAGTATGGAAATGGCATATATTACCTAATGGTAACGTTCGCTGCTTTACTTATTCTTGCCGTTACTTTTGACCCACCGACTAAGCCAGAAAACATATTGACTGCGCTTTTATTAATAGGTTCTGCGATCTTTATGAGTATACAATCCAAAAAATATCACTTGCTATTGAATAATAATTCCATTGTTCGCAACTCCCCTTGGCCCTGGCATAAACATAATGTTTTTGACTTTAAAGAAATTTCGTCAATTGATATAAAATACCGAGCTATGCATGTTAGCCTTATGATGAATGACGAAAGAGAACTAGAAGTGCCAATTATGCTTAATGGTTCATTTCAATTGCTTTACACAGCTGTTCATGATTCAAATGCAACAGTTACAAACAAAGTAAGAACTATTATCGAATATTATTCAAGATTCTAAGAGTTTTTTTGTAAGTAGATATGGAATTTTCAGCGTATAACGCGACTAATTATATATTACTCTCTAGTGTTTCCCTATTATCCTGACACGTAACCCGACAGCTTCAGTTCAGAAAATAACAAATTCGTGATATTTGATGCTTGGTTTGTCAAAAAAAATTCTTTCAACAAATGGCCCTCAATACACACGAGTCTTGATAGAAGAATACTTTGATCGTGCAGCACTAAATGAATTTATTTTTTCTGAAGCCTATTTAGAAAAATCAAAAAAAGATGAGGAGTTAAGAATAATAATAAAGGCCATTTCTATTTTTCGACATTTTTTCCCCACAAAGTATAAAATAGTAATTGAAGAAACTGAAGCAGGTTCAGAAGTCATTGTTAAACCAGGCATTTCTGTTTGGAGATTACTTGTTGTAATTGCAGGACTTGTTATTATTTATACCTCATCATCGGATGCAATTTTCTTAAACAATTACTTTTTTAAAATTGCGCTTTTTATAGCTGGCATTGTTTTACTGATATGCATGAGTCTTTCAGAAAGGAATAAGGTCTCAAAAGCGATAATAGAATCAATAAATTAAACAGCTAACCAGCGGCTGTAAGGGAATGCCAACACTTAAGCGCTGCCAGCCCCTGAACCATTTCGTTTTAACTCCAGAGAATTTCGATGAAGGGCAAAAATATATCTTTTTCGTAAAGCCAATATAACCACTATAAAACAGATACAAACAAGGCCAGGCTTGAGGTTTCTTATCTTTCGACCTGGCTTTTTATTTTTGATATGGAAAATTGTTTGGAACTTCTTCAGATTGTCATGTAAAGATAAGCAGCATACACCTTATAGTTCTTCCGCAAGGGAAAAAGAAAATGAATATTGTTTAATCAAACAGGTGATGTAACTTGTAACAGATGTCAGGAATGTGAAGATAAATTTAAGAATTGTTTTGAGTAGCGCCGGTTACTTTGCTGAGCATAAAGCTGACAACATCTTCTATAGTCATCTTAGAAGAGTCGACAATAATAGCGTCAGCGGCAGGCTTCAACGGTGCTAGGGAGCGGGCTGAGTCATCATTATCTCGTTTTATGATCTGTTGGAGCAGTTCCTGAAAATCGACCTGCTGTCCTTTTCTCTGCAATTGCTGTTGACGACGGCGGGCTCGTTCTTCAGGGGCGGCATCTAGGAAAAATTTAACTTCAGCTTTGGGGAAGACAACTGTTCCTGTATCACGTCCTTCAGCAACAATCTCACCCTGCTCTCCCATTCTCCTCTGCATTTCAGTAAGCTTCTGTCTTACAATCGGTTCTGCGGATATCCGGGAGGCAATCAGCCCCATTTCAGCCGTGCGTATGGCTGTGCTGATATCTTCTCCATCGAGAAACACTCTGGTTTCTTCAATTGTATTTTCCGCTGGAGAAAGAGTGAGATGCATATTATCAAGTAATTCCGGCAGCTGTGCGCAGCCAGATTCGTCCTCTAGATTAATGGACTGTCTTTTTGCCTGGAATCCAACAGCCCGGTACATGGCCCCTGTGTCCAGATAGGTATAGTGCAGTCGGGACGCCAGAATTCGGCTGATTGTACTTTTTCCTGACCCTGATGGCCCGTCAATAGTAATAACCATTTTATTATCTGACATATTCAAGCTCTTTCAAAACACTTGCCAGCGTATTGACAAAACGGCTGTTTTCTTCAGGCCTGCCGACAGTAATCCGTATGTGGTTAGGATAGCCGTAGGCCTGCATTGGCCGTACGATAACTCCTTTTGACAACATATGCTCATACAGCTGTTTTGCGTCGCCTCGAACATCAATAAGAAAAAAATTGGTATATGATTCTTTTGGGAGACACCCCAGTTTTTCAACTTCATTTATCAGCCATGCTTTACCTTGAGTTGTCTGCTCCAGAGTCTTCTGATAGTGGTCTTTATCCTCCAATGCGGCAAGTCCGCCGATCTGAGCCAGGGTATTCACATTAAACGGTTGACGAACTCTGTGAAGGTATCCGGCCAACTCTTCCCTCATTATACCATAACCTAATCTCAGACCGGACAGGCCGTAAGCCTTTGAAAAAGTACGCAGGGCAACCACAGGTTTTTCACCGCGTATATAAGTAAACGTATCGAGTCTTGATTCCTGGGGAACAAAATCAACATATGCCTCATCTAAAACAACAATTACTTGATCCGGAATACGGCTTAAAAAAGTCTGAAATTCATGATGATTGATAATCGTGCCAGTCGGGTTATTGGGGTTATCCAGAAAAATGAGTCTGGTTTTTTCAGTCAGGGCAGCGAGAATGGCATTTAGGTCGTGGGCCATATTATCTAAGGGTATTACCTTGTTAATTCCACCTTGAACTTGCACGAATTTCTGGTACATCAAAAAAGAGGGGTGGCTGGTTATGACTTCCTCGCCGGGCCTGAGGAAAGCTGAAATCATGAACCCGATAATTTCGTTGGAGCCATTACCGAAAACAACTTGTCCTGCCTGTACCTGGAGTTGCTCTGCCAAGGCTTTAGTCAAGTAGTAACAGCTACCATCCGGGTATCTGTGCAGGCCTGTTAGAGCTTTTTTAATTGCTTCAACGGCCTTTGGTGATGGTCCCCAGGAATTTTCATTTGAAGCTAGTTTAATGGAGCCCGTAATTCCATATTCCCTTTCCAATTCCTCAAGCGGTTTGCCAGGTGGATACGGGACAATAGATTCGATGTGCGCCGCAACTTTAATATTCAAGACCTACCTCATTTGTGTTGATAAAGGGAAACGGGTTACTATCACAAGCCTTTGGGCCGATTCGACAGGTTCAGCGATTTTTCCAGGTTATGGGCAATCTGCAGCAGTTTTTCCTCCTTGAAATGAGAAGTTTGAATCTGCAATCCTATTGGAAGTCCTGCCGAAGAAAACCCACAGGGTACGGACATGCCAGGTATACCAGCTAGATTGGCGGAGATTGTCATAATATCTGAAAGGTACATGCTTAAAGGGTCATGGAGTTTTTCGCCAAGCCGCCAGGCTGGTGTTGGTGTTACCGGGGATACCAGGACATCGCAGTTTTGAAAGGCTTGCTTGAAGTCTTCTGCAATGAGTGTTCTCACTTTCGAGGCCTTTTTGTAATAGGCATCGTAAAAACCAGAAGAAAGTGCATAGGTGCCGATAATAATCCTTCGTTTAACCTCTGAACCAAAACCCGAGGATCGAGTATTTCTATACATTTCGGCGAGCGTTTTGCCCGATGTGTCGCGGAGACCAAACCTAACGCCGTCATATCGGGCAAGGTTGGAGCTGGCTTCAGCCGGAGCTATTACATAATACACGGCAACACAGTATTCTGTATGGGGCAGAGAAACTTCAACTATTTCTGCTCCTGCTTCCTTAAGCTTCTCAACACCATTAAGAACCGATTCGTGAACTTCAGGGTCAAGACCCTCCCCAAAGTACTCCTTAGGAAGCCCTATCCGCAGGCCCTCCAATCCGTCCTGTAAGGCATTGGCATAGTCTGGAACCGGATAATCAACAGAGGTGGAATCTTTAGGGTCATAGCCGCTGATTACATTCATCATTAAGGCGCAATCTCTTACATCTTTGGTCACAGGTCCAACTTGGTCCAGTGAGGAGGCAAATGCTACAAGACCATAGCGGGAGACCCTTCCATAGGTGGGCTTCATGCCTACAACTCCGCAGTGTGATGCCGGTTGGCGGATAGAACCACCAGTATCGGTGCCCAGAGAGGCCATACATTCATCAGCAGCCACAGAGGCGGCGGACCCGCCACTAGAGCCACCGCAGATATATTCCAGGTTCCAGGGATTATGAGGGATTGTAAAGGCGCAGTTTTCACTTGACGAGCCCATGGCAAATTCATCCATTGCCACTTTGCCGATTAAAACGGCTCCGGCCTTTTTCAATCTTTCAATTACCGTTGCATCATATGGTGGTATAAATGACTCAAGGATGCGCGATCCACATGTTGTCTTAATGCCTTTGGTACAGAGAACATCCTTGATGGAGATTGGTATACCGCATAGGGCACCACCTTCACCTCGGCGTAACTGTTCGTCGGCTTTTTCTGCCTGTTGCAGAGCCTGTTCTGTATTGATAGTTATATAGGCTCCAACCTTTTTATCTACCCTGTCAATACGGTCAAAAACAGCTTGGGCAGCATCAGTTGCCGACACCTGGCCCTTGGCCAAATTATCCTGTAGTTCGTGGATGGTTAGTGAATGTATATCCATCACACCCTCTTAATAATGTTAATGTACATAAAAGTTATTTTTCCAAAAATGGTATGGGCTTCGTAACGATGCCATCAAAAAGCAAATTTTTATGGCATGAAATTATATAATTTTTGAGACCACAAAGGCCTTGTCGTTTTGCACGGGTGAATTAGCAAGTGCCTCCTTCCTTTCCAAAGACTCCTTGACTTCATCTTTCCGAAAGGCATTATCAATGGAAATGGCATGGGTGGTGGGCTGTATGTCTTTCGTGTCTAATGCATTAAGCTTTTCAACATAACTGAGAATTTTATCCAACTGTTCAGTCATGTGTTTTATTTCCTCGTCTGAAAGATCCAGGTGGGAAAGGTCTGCAACATATTTAATTTCATCTGGTGTTATTTTCATACACGCCTCATACCGTATCACTCTTTTTGAGTCAAATATTTCACAATGTAGTTAAATGGATTGTCATTTCGCGGCCGACAATTTACAGGTTCCAGTATTTTTTTGCAACTTCTCGAACCTGATCAATTACCGGAAGATACACTGGTTGGCTTTCGAGCTCTCGTATATTATTCTCGGAATGACGATTAAGTCGATCATCAGAGACATTTTCAATATCAGCAAGTTCTCCCAAAACAGACAACACTCCATCTCTTAATCCTTCCAGGTTATATCCTCCCTCCAGAGCGATTAATAAGTGGCCACCACAAATTTCTTCAGCAAGATCGACTAAAATTTTGGTCATATAGCCAAACCCTCTACCAGAGACTGCCATTGTACCCAAAGGATCACCATGGAAAATATCAAAGCCGGCAGACACAATTATAATGTCCGGTTTGTATTGTTGAGCCACCGGTACCACAATTTCCCGTAAAATCTGTCCGTATGCTCGGTCATTCTGACCACCGCTTAAAGGTACATTAAGTGTAAATCCCTTACCCCGTCCTGTCCCTGTCTCAGCCAATCCACCGCTCCCCGGGTAATACGGATATTGGTGACTAGAAAAATAAAATACCTGATCAGTATCATAAAAAGAATTTTGTGTACCATTTCCATGATGAAGGTCCCAGTCCAGGATAAATATTCTACCCATCCCTAGTTGGCTTAATGCATAATGAGCACCGATAGCGACATTATTGAACAAACAAAAACCCATTGATCTGTCTGCTTCTGCATGATGGCCTGGTGGACGAACCAGCGCAAAGCAGTTATCTGCCTCACCAGCAGCCAACATTTCAACTCCTTTAACTACTGCTCCGGCAGCCAAGCAGGCCGCATTGTAGGATTGGGCAGAGGTCTGAGTATCTGGGTCAAGACTATCAAACGTTTTACCGGAAGTTGATGCTACCCGGTTAACATGTGTCTGGGAATGGTTCATGAGGAGCATTTGTTCAGGGGCAGGAGAGAAGGTTGGGAACAGGAAATTATCTTTTATATCCTTTTGCCCCAGTTCATTATAAATGACAGCCAGTCGATCAGGAGATTCAACATGATTAAAATTCGGAATGTGCTCAAGAAAGAGATCATCTTTTAATATTGCCGTTTTACGCATAACATCGTCCCCTAATTTCTTTACCATGAAGGTTTATTTGTTTGATTCTTAAGACTCTCCTTAACAAATATAAACAATCCGTTTTTCGGTCACTATGAGATGGAGACGCTCATCATGGGGCAGCAGCGGTACTTGCTTTACAACCTGCTGTTCAAAAGCAAGGCCGATGCGCAGTGCTTGAGGAGCGCTCCTTGCTAAAAACCTGTCATAATATCCGCCGCCATATCCTAGCCGACCGCCTCTCTCATCAAAGACGCTGCCCGGAAGGATAACAGTTTCAATCTCCCGCGGGGAGACGGGGCTTTTACCTTCACCAATCGGTTCTGAAATTCCACAATACCCTGGCCTCAGATCCAGGTCAGGGTTTGTTATGGGATAAGCGGAAAGTTGTGAGTATTCAGGATCCGTAAGAGGCACGGTTACAAGCATTCCCGCATCCAGACATTGTTGTATTAGAGGAAGCGTCTCGACTTCGCTCCTGAAATTAGCATAAATAAATAATACTTTTGTGTCGGTGAATTTTTTAATACGCCAAAGCTTATCTGCAATCAGAAGACTCCTTCTTTGCCGCTCTTTGAAAGGCAGGCTGTCCCTAAGGGCGAGAATCTTTTTCCGGAGGGACTTCCTTTCTGTATTTTCTGCATTTAATTTATTCTTACAATTTGTAAACATTCTATTGAAAAAGAGAAGTTACCATAAGAAGCGAATCTTGAATATTTAATGAACTTGTGTTATCGCCGGTTGACCGACTTTAGGGAAGGCCAAACCCAATAATTTTGGGGAATATATGCTCTTTATAAGCTATAGTTCAAAATTAACTCAATGCCCGAACCAATGCTACACATATAATTGGCAACTTTGAAAAAACGTATTACAACAAGCCGGCAAGAGAATAAACAAGAAAGACAAAGATTATTGGCGAACTCATTTTCTATGGATTTTAGCTCCCCTTTGTGGTACTTATCTTTTTCAATCTAGTATCGAGATACCAACAAAAAATGTAATGATTCATCGAAGAGATAAGGGTATTGCCAAAGGTAATTCCATTATAATACGACAGAGGAGCAGTTGTTTCGGGCAGCAAATTCTCAATAACGAGCTTTTCACAAATGGAGTAATAAAGGAATGGACCTGACTGAAGTTATTGCTGATTCTATATTAGATGCAAAAGGACTAAGTTGCCCATTGCCGCTTTTGAAAACCAAACAGGCGATTGAGTCATTAGGTTCCGGTCAGGTATTGGAAGTTCACGGTACAGACCAAGGGTCCAAGCATGATATTCCGGGGTGGTGTGAACGGACAGGCCATATTTTTTTAGGCCACATAGATGAGGACAATTTTATTCGATTTTTTATTAAAAAAGGCTGAGAGTCAGCCATTGATAAATGTTGTATCCTGATTCTGTATTTTGGGACCAACACAATTCATAAGATAAAGGGAGGGAAATATGTCAAAAAGTTTAGGTATTTTTGTAACCAATGACCAGAACATGAAGCACATCATGGGGGTCACCAAGGCAGCGGTTGCTAAGGGTTCCAAAGTGAAGATATTTTTGACCTGGAAAGGAACCAAGCTCGCTAAGGCTCCGGAATTTAATGAGCTATGTGATATCGCCGAAGTATCAATCTGCGCTGACAGCTATAAAAAAATGGGGTGGGATCCACAAACCGACATTCCTGGGGGGTTGACGGAGAAAGAAATGTCCACCCAGTCCCAGCACGGAATAATTATCGATGATTATGATTGCTACATGACTTTATAAAGGGGGAAAATATGTCTAAAAAAGTATGTTTTATGTTTGCAGCAAATGAAGATGATACATTAGATGGTCTCAGGTCCACTCTGGGGATGGCTGTTGCTAATCATTATGGATATGGAGTTGTCCTCAATACGGAACTTGCGCCATTGAGTGAATACCATGCCGAAAATGTAGAGTGGGTCAGGGATATGGAAGGTGATGTCTTATCAACAGTTCCGGCAAATGTTGAAAAACATGGTTTTACCGCCATTACCCTCGAAGAATTGGGGCAGAAGCTCCGTGAAATGGATGTTATTGTCCCCTATGGACTTCCGGCATAAGATCTCAGACTCGAAAAGGAGCTATTATTATGAAAGTTCTTCATGTATATCGCAATGAACCAAACGATGACACAAAAAAACTAGTAGAGGTCGTATCGGAAGGGAATGAAAGCGAAAGCTTTGACCTCAATGTTGATACTCCTGATTATGATAAGCTTGTTGATATGGTTTTTGCTGCCGACAAGACCATCTGCTGGTGGTAATCGAATCATTATTAAAAAATTTTCTACTTAAAGAGGCCTTTATAGTACTAAAGGCCTCTTTTTATTTGCAGGTTTTGCATTGAAAAACAGATTTAAAGCCTCTGTAATAATTCCTAACCACAATGGGGCTGCGACAATAGAAAAGTGCCTGCAGGCCGCCCTGGCTTCAAGTTATGATAATTTTGAAGTAATTGTAGTGGATGACCGGTCTGAAGACTGTTCTGTTGATTTAGTCAAAAAATACCCTTGCCGGCTCATTCAGCTCAATACCCATAGCGGTGCTTCCAAGGCAAGAAATACAGGAGCATTGAACAGCACCGGGGATGTCCTCTTTTTTACTGATGCTGATTGCCTTTTGGAACAAGACTCCCTGGCAGAAGCGATGGTTACGATTTTAGAAAGCAGCGGAAAAAAGATTGTTGGAGGGACCTATACAAGAATCCCCTTTGATACCAGATTTTTCAGCCTGTTTCAATCGGTCTATATTAACTATTCAGAAACCAAGAAAATAATGAACCCAGATTATCTGGCTACCCATGCCTTGGTAATTAGAAAAGAGCATTTTGTCGAAAGCGGTGGATTTCGGGAAGACTTCATACCTATCCTTGAAGATGTCGAGTTCAGTCATAGGATGAGACAGAAGGGCTTTAGTCTGCATATGAATCCGCAAATCCGAGTAACTCATATATTTAACTATTCTTTTATCAAGTCAGTTGGCAATGGTATTAAGAAATCCAGTTTCTGGACCCTTTACTCTATTAAGAATAAAGATTTGTTGTCAGATTCCGGCACCGCCTCTAGAGAGCTAAAGCTGGCCATTGCTGATTTTACTGGCTGGTCTTATTTTCTGTTATAATCTGTTTACAAGCAGAAAACTGTTTCAGGCCTTCTATTCTGCAAGGGGATTGTTTTTTGCTGTTCTTGCCGCTGCATATTATACGGGGATTTATTCGGTTGTTGTGGGGTATGGGGCACTTAAAGGTTTGATGATGCATTTTTTCGGCAAATACATATGACCTATTCACCTTTCAGGCATCTCAGCTCTGTCATCTACAAAGGCAACCCTATCCAGCTCACATTTTTTGTGACTGGACAATGTAATGCCCGCTGTCCTTTTTGTTTTTACCTGTCGCAAAAAAAGAAAATTGAAACGAGTCAGGCAGAACTATCCATTGATGAAATAAAGAGAGTCTCCGCATCAATAGGAAAATTGCTGTGGCTGGCCTTTTCCGGAGGGGAAATATTTCTACGGGATGATCTGGGACATATCGCCGAAATTTTTTATCAGCAAAATAAACCTTCGATCATGCTTTTTCCCACCAATGGCATGTTAACCACGAAAATCAGCAATACAATCGAAAAAATTCTTCAAAATTGCCCCAAAAGCACAGTGGTTGTAAAGCTTTCACTGGATGGCCCAGAAACAGTGCATGATTCTATCAGGGGCGTTACGGGCAGTTATCAGAAGACCCTTAATACCTATTATGCCTTGGGAGAATTAGTTGATAAGTATTCAAATTTTGAATTGGGGATCAATTCGGTTTTCTGTGCAGATAACCAAGACACAATTGAAGATCTGCTCGCTTTTGTGGCCGGCCTTGACAGAATAAATACCCATACGGTATCACTCATACGGGGTGATGTTTCCGATGTAAACCAGAAAAATGTAAACTTGAAAAAATATCGGCAGGTTATAGATACAATGGAAATGAACCTCAAAAAGAAAATTGCATCCACATATCGGTTTAAAGGGGCAAGACTCAAGGCGGCCCAGGATATCCTGCAGCGTCGGCTAATTTATAAAACAGCGAAAGATAATAAATATCAAATGCCTTGTTATGCAGGGAAACTAAACCTTGTTCTCACTGAAACTGGCGATCTATACCCTTGTGAATCGTTTAAAATGAAACTCGGTAACGTCAGAGAGGAAGGGTATGATGTCATGAATATTGTAAAAAATGGTAAAGCTGCTGAAATAATTAAGTCAGTTAAAAAGACGCGTTGTTACTGCACCCATGAGTGTTATGTTATGACCAACATCCTTTTCAATCCAGCTCAATATCCGGCATTATTGAAACTTTATTCCCAGCTTTGACATCCAGCCGAATCGAATAAGGAGTGAGCCCCCAGGAGTCTGGCAATCCATCCTGCTTCTACAACGCACTCCCAGTTGGCACCAGAGGAGCAGCTTGCTTCAGGCGTTAGTCCTGACTTCGTAAGGCTGTCGGTGGGTTTGGAGAATATTGATGACCTTGTTGCCGATCTTGATCAGGCCCTTGCTAAGACTTAATCGGGAGTATACGGTTAACGCGGTTTACCAGCCTTAAACTCCGCACCGACGGTATACTCTGAGGTACGAATATCGGTCATGCCGATGCAACATGGTTCAGAAAAACCGGCCTTTTCCATCATACTGATTTGATCCCGAACCGGGATCGTACCCCCAATTCATTGTGACCAAGCCTCAAGGCTGCCTACTAGATTGGCAGGGAGCTCTCTTTCCAACATGATATCAGCAAACTGAAATGATCCCCCTGGTTTCAGAATACGATATATTTCTTTAAAAAGGGTCTGTTTGCAGGGAGAAAGGTTGATCACGCCATTTGAGATGACGATATCAAATATATTATCATCAAAAGGCAGGTCTTCAGAGTGAATATGTTTGATCTCTGCATTTGATGCGCTGGCTTTAATCAGATTCTCTCTGGCCCTGGTAACCATTTCACGAGTGATATCAATGCCAAACACTTTACCGGAAGATCCTGTTAGGCGACTGGCAACTATCATGTCAAGTCCAGCGCCACAACCAACATCAAGGATCCAGTTTCCTTGATGAATTTTCCCAAGGGAAAAGGGATTCCCCACACCGCAAAACGATTCTAAAAGGTCCTCCGGGAAGTCATAAATCAGTGAGGGATATCCCAAAGTATTAGCCCCATCCTTGCCAGTGGGATATTGAAATTTATTTGCTGCTGAAAGTGAAACAGAAGCATATTTTTTGCGTATCGCCTCACGAATTTCTTGAAAGGCATCTGGAGAAGCTTCACAATCTATTTTACAATCAGTCACTTTCTGCTGACGACCGTCAGTGTTGCCAGAAGGAGGTCAACCACCAGAGTTATTTGCTTGTTGTTTTACCATGCTATCTCTCATGATTACTTGAACAATAAAATGTTTCGAGGTTGGCAGTTGTTTCTGCCCCTTTTTTATTTTCACACGCTGCATGAAATATATTTCTGATTAGTTGTTGAGAGTCTTTTGGGACAAAAACTGCAGCAAATTTTCGTAAACAAGGGATTGCGAAGCACAATACAAGGGTTTCCCTTATAGTCTCTTGCTGAAAAATAGGCTAAATTATACAACAGTCGAAAAATTTTAGCACAAAATAAGAAGAAAAGGAGTATCAAATGAATTTTAAAGCATACCCAACCGGTAACAAAAAAGTATCTGACAATATTTTAAGAACATTGACCTTATTAGTGATCGGTCTATTTCTATTTGTTGGTATTACTAACTGCAGCAGCAGCAAGGCTACTAGTCAGCCGCCAGAGGATTTCCTGAAAAATTTTATTGCCAAGCATGAAACTATGGTCGATCCTTCCTTAGTGAATTTTTATATAAAGGAAGAGCAATCAAATGTAGCTGAAAATATTACCTCCTCGGTTCAGGCCAAAAAGGCAGAGGGAACTTTGGAAAGCCTGCAACATGCCAGCTTTGATTTTTCAGCCTTAAAGCTAGAGGTCGCCGGGGAAAAAGAAATGTATGTTGACGACGAGCCCAAAACTTTTCTAAAAATAGCTGTTAAAGGCAGCTACACTATGAAAATTGAGGAGGACGTTAAAACTATAACCGCGAATAACACTATTATCCTCGAGAAAGAAGGTAAGGAGTGGAAGGTTACCGAAAAAATACATCCCTGGAGTTAAAGCTTTAGTAAAAGAATAAAGTATTATTTTGGGGTGAAGCCTGTTTTGGTTTCACCCCATTTTTTTTGTGTATTGAAGGATGAGAGAGCATACTTATCATCAGGCTATATTTTTGAGAGATCAAAAGTCCTAAGAAGTTTCCATCCGGAAACGGCCCTTTTAAGCAATTTCTTCGTCAGCCTGCGGAGTTGTTTGTGCGGCGTACCTGAGTACGCCTCCGCGCAACTCCTTGTAATCCTTGAACTTGCTCAAAACTACTCGTTTTCGAATTGCAAACAACTTAGTGCAGCCATCCGAAATAAAAGGACTTTCCGGATGGGCACTTAGTAATTAACGTTTGTTGAAGTGATTGGCAGCCAATGCGTTTATTAAGCCTGACAAGGAAAAAGAGTAATAGGCTGGCAGATGGAAAACTTGTAAACATTTTGCACTGCCTATTTTCAGTGCTACCTACAATTTTTGCTCATCTCTTTTACTCTGGTCATGGTCTCTTCTAAATCAAAAGAGAGAATTTTACGTTCCTGCATAACAAGGCGACCGTTAATAATAACGGTAGTTACATCTGCGCCTTTTGCTGCGTATACTAGCAGATCAGGGTTGTAAAAAGGCACAAGATGTGGCTGATTCAAATTGATCATTATGATGTCGGCATTTTTGCCGGGGGCAAGAGTAGCGATTTCCTTTTGCTGACCAAGCACTGCCGCACCACCAATTGTCGCCATTTTCAAGACCTGGTTTGCGGGCAGGGCAGTCGGATCAAATTGGGTTACTTTGTGGATCTTCGCGCATGTATCCATTTCAGAAAATAGATCAAGATTATTATTGCTGGCACAGCTGTCTGTCCCCAACCCAGTAGTAATCCCGTGTCCAATCAGCTCCTTCAACGGTGCAATGCCCGATGCGAGTTTCATGTTGCTTTCCGGGCAGGTGGAAACCTTTGTCTTGGTTTCAGCAAGAATATTCATCTCCTCTTCAGTTAGCCAAACACAATGGACGCAGACGGTTTCTTCATCAAGTATTCCCAGTGAATTAAGATAGTTAACAGGACTTTTTCCGTGCATTTTCATTGCCTGTTGCACTTCACCTTTAGTCTCCGCAACATGAATAAAAAAATGTACACCCTCTTTTTGGGCAAGTTTTTTCGCATTTTTAAGTGTGCCGGCGGAACAGGTATATGGAGAGTGGCAGAACAGCCCGGGAGTGACAGTTTTGCTAACTCCTTTGAGTTTCTTTAAAAAAAGGGCAGCATTTTCTATGTTTTTTCCAGGATCTGGGACGCCAGGTGCAGGGAAGTCAATAATTCCCTGCGAGGCAACTGCCCTGATCCCGGTTTCCATAAATGCTCTTGCTGCTGAGTCCTCGAAAAAATATCCATCCGCAACTGTAGTGGTCCCGGAAAGAATCATTTCGGCAACAGCCAGTTTGGTGCACCAATATACCATTTCCGCACTGGCGTATTTGGCCTCAGCTGGAAAGATGTGTTCCTGCAGCCAGGTCATAAGTTGTAAATCGTCAGCCAAGCCACGGAAAAGTGTCATTGCCGCATGGGTGTGGGTATTTACCAAACCAGGCATGACAAGTGAACCGGCACCATCTATTAGGGTTGTAGATTCGTTATTCCTTATGGCCTCAAGTGGCAACGCAGACATAGGGCCTGCTTTCGTAATCTTTCCGTTTTTGATGGCAAGATACCGATTTTTAACCAGTTCTGGCTGGCTGGGTGAAAGGCTGAGAATCATTGCATCATGAATCAGAATATCATCGGCCATAATAATAGATAAGGAGTTATAGTAAAAAAGTTGTAAATAAAAAATGTACCATGTAATGCCATTCCTGGAAAGGGTCTGTTTTTCTTGTAACAATGGACAAGAATGTATATGTTTTATCCTGCAGTCTTAGAAGCTTCATCTTCAAGCCACGGTTGCCTTAGGGAAACAGAACCATCTAGTTAATGTGCTTTGGTTTTTATAATTCTCAAGCCTATAAGGGTCGTGCATTGATTTCGGTACATAATTTGCAAATGATATGTCTAGTTTCATTAAGATAGTCTTGCTCCGAGCTGTGAGAATCAGGAGTATGTAATTAATAAAAAATAGATGGTTCTCTTCACCTTATGACTAAAATTATGTTTCTGTCGCTTAAAGCGAGAGTTTCCATTTTATTGCAGGTTAAAGAATTCTGAAAAATAAGACGAAGAGTCTTTATTGATTTTATAATTTTTTCAGGAGGTTCAACATGATGCAAACAATTATGAATCGGGGTGGAATATATATATTCCTCGCACTGGTTTTGTTTACAATCAACCCCATATCGATTTCTGCACAACAGTGTGGTGAACCGCTGCATGCCGAGTTTTTAGAAGCGGACAGAACGCTGCAATATGAGGCATTTATTGAGCAGTACAGCCCCTGTGAGCTGGCATTTGTCGCGGTGCAGCGACTGGCCGGTCCACATCTGATGAACAAAAGATGGCAGGGTGCTATCGATGTATTTAAAAAATATCAGGGAAAGTTTCCTGGTATGAAAGCGAGATTCAATGCTATTATATCAATTTTAGGGGAACCGGAGGAAGGCTTATTGGTTCAGAATCTTGGTCCAGGAATTAACACCAGGCAGGGAGAGTTCCGGCCGGTTCTATCAGCAGACGGGCAAAAACTGTACTTTGCTAGAAACTGCGGTGAATGTGAAGGAGGGGAAGATATTTTTGTTTCGAGACTTAATGGAGATTATTGGGACCTGGCAACAGAAGTTGGAAAACCAGTTTCCACTAAATTCCATGAAATGCCGACCGGTATCTCTTCTGGAGGCAATACACTCTTACTGTTCGGGAACTATTCTGGTTCCTTTGGCCGTGGAGATATTTTCTATGCTGAAAAAAATGCTACATGCTGGTCGGATATCAAGCACTATCCCGACCCGATAAATACGGAATTTTTTGAGAGTGATGCAGTAATATCAGCTGATAGCAAAGCTATATTGTTTGTTTCGGAGCGGCCAGGGAATAAAGGGAAATTTCAGAAAAAGGGTGATTTTTTTCATGGCAGTTATGGCGGCAACACAGACATATATGTTTATGTTGATCCAGGTAATGGTGCCCTCAAGGTCATTAATCTTGGAGAAACAATCAATACTCCCTACAGTGAATACTCTCCGTTTATACACCCTGACGGTAAAACGCTCTATTTCAGTTCCGATGGCCATTACGGCCTGGGCGGGTTGGATGTCTATAAATCAACCAGATTAAGCGAAAACTCATGGACACAATGGAGTAAACCGGTAAATTTAGGCAAGGAAATCAATGGACCTTTTAATGACTGGGGCTATCAGATAAGTACTGCCGGTGATGTGGCATATTTTTCAGTAGCAGGTAAGGCGGGTGGCTTTGGTGAAAACGATATTTATTCCGTTGGAATGCCTGCTAAAGCCAAACCGAAAGCCGTGGTTACGGTTTCCGGCAAGGTGACTGACCCGGAGGGTAATCCCCTTAACGCCCAACTGCAATGGAATGACCTGAGTCTCATGAAATTAGTTGGTGAGAACTCCTCTGACCCGCAAACAGGAATGTATTTCATAGCACTGCCTGCAGGGCGTCAATATAGTTACTCAGCTGAAAAAGAGGGATATATTGGACGTTCGGAACATTTTGATTTGCGGGCCAAGGATGAGTTTGATGAATACAGGTTGGACATTGTCCTGTATCCTGCCGACCGACTGGAGGAAAGTGAAACGGCCATAAGGTTTAACAATATATTTTTCGATTTTGATAAATATGAGCTGCGCAAGGAATCTTTCTTGGAATTGAAACGGTGGGTTGACTTCCTGAAAAAAAATGAAAGGCTTACTCCTGAGGTTCAGGGACACACTGACAGCATCGGAACCGATGATTATAATCTCAATTTGTCAAAAAAGCGTGCCCAGGCTGTTGCCAATTATCTCGTTCAACAGGGGATCAAGCCGGAGAGGATTTCCTCCACAGGATTTGGAGAAAGCAAACCAATAGCACCTAATGATAGCGATGCAGGTAGGCAAATGAACCGCAGGGTGGAAATCCGGTTCAGTGCCAAATCTCCGGAATAGACGAATCACTTGACAGAGCTTATCAGCCACTTAGTGACACGGATATATCAGAGATCTTGTATGATAAAAATGGAGATCTCTGATATGTCTTTATAAAGTTTTAATCTGTTTTAGGAGATACTACCTCGCGGCTTGCCACGGGGTAATTCTTCTAGGTTAGTTTGTCTTCAACATCAAGGCTTCGCCATTCCCGTTTAAGCTGGTCCAGCGCCCTGTAATTGGTTAAATCGAGATGAATAGGTGTGATCGAAATATGACTTGCAGCAATCCATTTTGAGTCTGTATCATTTCCCTGATCCCAGAGAGGAGTGCCGCCCCCAATCCAAAAGTGCCGTCTGCCCCATGGGTCATGGGTCTCTTTAATGGAGTTATCGTAGACTCTTCTTCCCTGTCTTGTAAACTTCAGACCGGCAATTTCTTTGTGAGGCAGGTTCGGTACATTGACATTCAAGAGAGTGTCCTTGGGTAATCCTTGCCGCAAGACCATTTCGGCAATTTTTTTAGCAATATAGGCAGCGGTGTTGAAGCGGAAAGGCTCTTCACCAGCCAAGGATATTGCTATCGAGGGAATTCCAAGCATTGTCCCTTCAATGGCAGCTGAGACCGTACCGGAGTAACTGATATCATCACCGAGATTCCCGCCAGGATTTATCCCTGATATGACGAGATCAGGTTTATGCTCCAGGATTTTTCCGATGCCGATTATGACACAATCCGTGGGGGTACCATCAATTGCATATCTATTGTTTTCTGTTTTTTTAACACGCAGCGGTCTGCTCATAGTCAGCGAGTGGCTGACTGCACTGTTATCACGCTCGGGAGCAATCATAACTGAGTGGCCAATTGTGGACATCGTTTCAAAGAGTGCTGTTATGCCCGCTGTATGGATGCCATCGTCATTTGTGACAAGGATTAACGGCATTTTATTTCCTAACCTTCAAGTCTGCGATTTATAATCTACTTATATTGCTCATTTAAAAATTTTTCGATCTGTTCTTCATAATATTTGCGGTTCTCTGGGTTTTTTTCTATAGCCTTTTTTGCAGTATTTACCGCTTCCTTAATGGAACCATTTGCCCAGTAGGCCACAGCCAGTGTATCAAGGATATATCCAGTTGAACGACGTGCTGAAGCTGCAAGAGCCAGAGATAGGGCTTTCTCCGGGTCACGCAGCATCTTATTTTCACTCACCAGTAGTACCCATGCATAGTTGTTCATTATTTCCGGATTTGAAGGTTCAATGGCCAACCCTTTGGAATAGGCTGCCAAAGCTTCAACGTCCATTTTCCTTTCCTGGTTAAGATCGCCCAAGAGGCGCAACCATAAAGCATTGTCAGGTTCCTGCATGATTCTTTGTTTAATTATGGCTTCAGCAAAATTAGCCTCAGTCCGGCTGTCAAATGGATCTAGAGGCATGGTGCGAATGAGTCCGGCGCCGCCAGCAAGAGTCAGTACATAAAGTAAAAGACTTACATATACTTTTACATGATGTCTCCTAATAAGTGATTTATTCTGTGAGCACTTTCTCAGGAAATCGATTCGCTGACCTATACCAAAATGGTGCCAGCTTGGCGCGTCGCGCTTACCAGTCAATCTGCCGATCTTTTCAAAAGATCTGATAAGAGAATCACTGTTACCAATAGCCTTGAACACATAAAGATCGGCCTGTCTTTCAAAGTTTCTCATGAAAAAGCCAAAAACATACCTGAAGTAAACAATCATAATGAAAAAAAGAGGTACGGTACTCCAAAAGGCTAAAGCAGCGCTCGGTTCACCATTGGTCAAGCTTATCAGTTTGTAAAAGAACTTTGTGTTCAATAAAAGATATAGAACAGGATTTGCGATAAGACTGAGTAACAGGCCAAAACCAAGGAAAAGCACAAGATAAAGTTGAAGATGGCGTTTTTTAACGTGACCGATTTCATGAGCGAGCACGGCTTCGAGTTCGGCAATATCAAGCGTTGTTAGCAAGGCCGGCGTAATCAACAGGTAGCGAAATTTTTTGGAAATTCCCATAACCCCTGCTGTAATAACGCGTCCCTCGAATAAGGGCCAAAGTAGAATTTCAGAAGTAAATCCTTGTTTTTTACTGAATTCTTCAATGTGGTCTCTCTCCGGCCCTGCTGGTAATGGGGTGCAGTTCCACAGCCACTTGACAAGCCCTGGAAAAGTGGTGGCCAGAAACAAGAAAAATATTAAAAAAATCGCAGGTTCAGCCCACTGAGAGGCAGGTAATCGGTTAAGTAGGGGCAGAGGTATCAATTGAAAGATGTCGAGAATCAGTGTCAGGAAAAGCCAAGGCAGAACAACTGGAAGGTTGGTTTTGATATTAAAAAGTAAAAAAGCTCTAAGTGAATATTGGCGGTGTGCAGGGAGATCGAAAATCAAATGATAGTTTGTGCGGGATGCAGCCCACATGATACATAGGTAGAAGAAAAAAAGACATAATCCGGCAAGGTTAATAAGAACAGGGAAATACTCCGTGAAGGGAAATAAGTTAAAATAATATTTACAATCAAGTAGATATACATCAGTGGCAAAAAAGAAAATAGCTAGAATAGAGAATTTTTGTTCAGAAGAAAAATAATGGCTGTCAGTGTCAATTCTATAACCTCTATGTTCATGAAGCGCCCAACGATAATAAATAATGGCTTTAATTAAAAAAACAGGAAGGCTAAAATGTAAAGGAAGTTGCGGAGCGTCAGGTACACTACTCGTAGAGAAAATCAGAATCACAACAAGAAAGTAGAGCAGATTGTTGTATATCAAAATGCTTTCTCCTACTGAAAGGTCAAGGTAATTAGTGCGCCGACAGAATGATTAAATGGCTATTGGTAGGTAGCAATATGAAAACAACCAAATACCGGTTGTTTGGATGGCTGTCGGAATTAAAAAAATCTCTCGCAATGATTTAAACAAAAAATACAATTATATTAACAGGTTATTGCCACGTGCGCTGGAAAGATAAACTATATCGATAAAAACGATACCGGTCAAGCAAACAATGATATCATGAATCATTCGCCAATAACCCAAAAAGCAAGTCAAAATCTTTAGATTTTTTTGATTCTTTTTCTAAAAACGCCTGTTTTCGGTAAGTATAACACTTCTATTTTTACACATTTAATAGTTGACAAAGAATGCATGGGGGGGTAATTATAAATGTTTGTACAGCGTTTATTTGGGCCTATAGCTCAGTTGGCTAGAGCCACCGGCTCATAACCGGTCGGTCCCTGGTTCGAGTCCAGGTAGGCCCACCAAATATGCTTGTTTTCAGGTAGATACAACAGTTACCTGCTGTTTTAATACTTTGATATTGATTGTATTATGTGGAGCTGCTGTCTTAATTGGCAGAAAAAAATTCCAGATGTCGTTCCACCTGAGCAGCCGCCAAGCAATATATAATGAATGAATATCACATTAAATTTATTAAGCGCCTTTTTTGTTTTTTAAAGCGTTTTTTTTTACTACAATTTCCAGTAATGGGTGAAAAAGTTGTTCCTTTTGGAACCTATTACCCCAAAGGGGACGGTTCCATAACAATAGGGAAAGCTAAAAGTAAATTTCATCATGTAACAAAAAAGAGTGATCTTTGGGGAGAGTTTTTACCCAAAAATTACCAAGGCCGAACGGTCTCCATTTTTCCGAAGGTGCATCCTCATGGGTAGCGCCTTTTTTGTTTTGACAGGCAGGTCAACACAGTGTTATGGCTCAACAGGTTTATATAAATAATCTCCTTGCAGCGCTGGAAAACATTGCTTCTTTCACACTTGCTGAAACATGGGATAATGTGGGCCTTATGGTTGGGACTCCTACCCAGGAAGTTACGGGGGTGCTTGTTGCCCTGGATCCTACTGAAAATCTTCTGGATGAGGCGCAGCAACAGGGGCTTAATGTGATTGTTACTCACCACCCGTTGATTTTTCACCCCCTGAAGGCTGTTCGTACTGATTCATCAACCGGGAGATTTTTGCAAAAGGCCCTTAGCAAGGATATTTCCGTGATTGGATGCCATACTAATCTTGATGTGGCATTGGGTGGAGTAAGCGATACTTTGGCTCTTACTTTGGGACTAATTGATGTGCTGCCACTCATTTCCAACCTGAACAAACCCGGAGTCAATAGTATGCAACAAACAGCGGGCTTTGGGAGGTTTGGCCGTTTTCCTGAACCACTGTCATCAGAAAATTTTATAAACCGCTTACACAGGGTTCTTGATCTTTCTGTTCTTGCGATAGCAGGCAGACTGCCATTGGAAATATTGACTGTAGCTGTATGCGGCGGCAGCGGTTCTGACCTGGCTAAGGCAGCAATGGAAAAAGGTGCCCAAATTTATATTACAGGTGAAGTAAAACATTCTGTGGCCAGATGGGCTGAAGCAAATAATTTTTGCGTTATAGATGCGGGACATTTTGCCACAGAGAATCCAGCAGTGACGGTATTGGTTAATTCTTTGGAAAAAGCCTTCGCTGATCAGGGTAAAACAATAGCTATCCGGGCCACGGAGAGGCAGAAAGGTCCTTTTGTATTTCATTACATGTCAGACATAGTGTGATAAAATATGCCGCTGATATATGATCAAGGAATAATAGATTTAACATATTATTAAGGAGAACGGAATTGAACGAAGAAATTAAACAACTGACAGAACTACAGGTCATTGATCTTGAAATAGCAAAACTGGATGCAGAAATTGATGCGGGCCAAGCTGAAGTGGATATGCTTGGCAAGGCTTTTGAAGATCGAAAAGGATCAATTGAAGAAATCAAGCAAAAGATTGAGGCGGCGGAAAGCCGGCATCGGGAGTTGGAGGCAGAGCACGCCGATGAACTTGGACGCATTAAAGACCGGCAGTCGAAAATGATGCAAGTTCAGACTAACAGAGAGTATCAGAGCCTTTTAAAAGAAATTGAAGATGGCAAAAAGGCCAATAAGTCAAGAGAAGATGAGCTTGTTCAAATTATGGAATCAACTGAAACTCTTACTGCTTTGATTAAAGAACAAGAAGAGCTCTGTAAAAAAGAAGAAAAAGCTCTTGCCGGCGAAACAAAAAAGCTAAGCAGTTTTTCATCCAAACTGAATACCAAAAAAGCGGTAATAGAAAAAAAGAGAAATGGCAAAATTGAAGGATTCAGCAAGAATTTACTAAGAAAGTATAATACTCTTCGTGAACGAAGAAATGGCAGGGCTGTAGTAGGAGTCATAAATGGAGTTTGCCAGGGATGCTTCATGAGTATCCCTCCCCAGCAGTTCAATGAACTCCTAAGGGGGGACCAAATGCTGTTTTGCCCAACCTGTCAGCGGATTATTTACCACCAGGCAGAGAATACCAAAGAATAAACAGCTGTACTTCTAAATTCTTAAATGAATATAGATTGGAGTGGGTGCATGATCGCTGGTTCGCCAAAGGTGGATCAGAGGAAAGTCCGAACTCCGCAGGGCAGAGTGGTTCGTAACACGAACTGGGGGTAACCCTAAGGAAAGTGCCACAGAAAATATACCGCCTCCTCAGCGGGGTAAGGGTGAAAAGGTGAGGTAAGAGCTCACCGCTTTCATGGTGACATGAAAGGCATGGTAAACCCCACTCGGAGCAAGACCAAATAGAGAAACGTTTGAGGGCTGCTCGTCCGAGTTTCCGGGTAGGTTGCAAGAGATGTCGGGTGACCGCCATCCTAGATAAATGATCATGATCCGCCTGAGGCGGAGACAGAATTCGGCTTATAGCCCACTCCATTTTTTTCTCCATACTTGAATAATGTCCGGAAAAGTAGCTGCCATCATCCCTGCCGCCGGTAAGGGTCTTCGGATGGGATTAAATATCCCAAAACAGTTTAGTGAACTTTGTGGACTACCCATTCTCGTTCGGACAGTTCATGCTTTTCAAAATATTTCAGATATCAAAACTATAATACTTGCCATCCCGCCGGATTATTATCATGAAGCAAAAGATCTGATTCATAGATATAGGCTTAAAGAAATTGAAGCTGATCTGGTAATAGTTAAAGGAGGACAATCCCGGCAAGAATCAGTTAAAATCGGCTTACAATATATACCGACGGAGACAGAATTGGTCCTTGTGCATGATTGCGCGAGGCCGCTGGTTACAGAAGATCTCATTTTGGCTTGCCTGCAGAAGGCCAGGGAAAGCGGTGCTGCTATGGCGGCAATACCGGTAAGTGATACTCTTAAAATGGTATCTGATGAGAAAAAAGTACTTAAGACAACAGATCGACGTAATCTTTGGCAGGCCCAGACTCCGCAAGTAGCTCAAGTTGCTCTCTTAATAAACGCCTATGCTCAAGCAGAAAAGAGAGATTTCACTGGAACAGATGAGGCTTCACTGCTCGAACATATGGGAGTCCCGGTTACAATAGTCAACGGTTCGGAAAGCAATATTAAGATTACCCGCAAGGAAGATTTCAATATGGCAGAGGCAATCCTTATGCAAGCCGAAAGCAAAAAAAAGCGCGCTTCTGATTCAGGTGACATCAGGATCGGTCATGGGTATGACGCCCACCAGCTTTCCAAGAAACGACCACTGGTATTGGGGGGAGTTACTATACCACATTCTTCGGGTCTTTTAGGCCATTCCGATGCAGACGTCCTGACCCATGCATTATGTGATGCTGTTCTTGGAGCTGCAGGAGCTGGTGATATTGGTATACATTTTCCGAATACTGATCAGAAATATAAAAATATCCACAGCATAGAGTTACTGGAACATGTTATTGAAATTGCAAAAAAAAAGGGGTTTATCCTAGTGAACTGCGACCTTACTGTTATAGCCCAACAACCGAGGCTGTCACCTTTCTTAGGACAGATGCAGAAGCAACTGGCGAATGGCTGCAAAGTGAATGCCGTCTGTATTAACATTAAAGCAACAACCACTGAAAATCTTGGTTTTACTGGCCGGGAAGAAGGGATTGCCGCTCATGCTGTAGTCTTATTAAGACGATTTCATACATCATAATCAATAAAAACAATCAGCTTGTCCTGATGATTATATACGGAGATCTTCAGACGAGACATTTTAATCAAGAGGATAAGATGCCTCAATAGTATGTATAGCCCCTTTGGGAGTAAGTTTGCTGGAGTAAAGCAGAAAATTTTTTACTTCAAATGGATGTGTTTCAAACAGACCATTACCGGCAAGGAAGGAGCCCAACCTATTTGCAGGTGTATTCTTCAGTCTTGCCAGAGTAATATGAGGAGCGAATTTCCTACCTTCCGGCGCTAAACCTGTTTTTATAAGCTTGGATTCTATTCTGTTCCGAATTTTGTCCAGAAAAGGATTTTTTACAATTCCTACCCACAAAACTCTGGGAGACTTTCGAGGAGGAAAGTAGCCTAATCCTTTTAGTTGAAGTTTAAAAGGTTGCATGCTAATGGAAAGCAATACTTCCTTGATGTCAAGGAATACTGCACCATCCACTTCTCCGATAAAACGTAAGGTGAGGTGCAGCTGATCCTCGTCAATCCATTTTGCCCCTGGCAAACCATAACTAATATTACTGATTTGTTTTGAAATATTGGAAGGCAGGTCTATGGCTGTAAAAAGTCTATACATTTAGTTCATTGAGATAATTTGGAGAAAATGGGTCTCATTTCAATTTATGTAACTAAGCCAATGGATTTACGCATGAGAAATCCATATTAATCTGTTGAATACTCTCAGCAGAGTATACAGCGTCTTTTTGTAATATCAAAATGGAAACAGAAGAGTACTGCCGCAATGAGTCTAAAAGAAGAACCAATTAATAATCCTATGAGATGGAAAGTGGATTGGTCAGTTATAGATACTATATTACTGGATATGGATGGTACTCTGCTCGATAAGCATTTTGATGATTTTTTTTGGGAGGACTATGTCCCTGAACAGTTTGCCCAAAAAAACGGGATTTCTGTCAAATCAGCAAAAAATAAACTCCTTCGGAAGTATAAAAAGTTGATTTTTTAAAATATTGCAAAAGTTTTGGTAAGAGGATTCATCTAGTAACCAATGCCCATGACAAAACTCTTGCTATTAAAATGCAAAAGACAGAAATAGGAAAATACTTTGACAGAATCATCTGTTCTACCGAAGTTGGCGTAGCAAAAGAAGATCCAGAGTTCTGGGCACGGCTGGAGGCATTGTTGCAGTTTGACCGTCAACGTACTTTACTGGCAGATGACAATGAGAGCGTGTTGTCCGCTGCGAAGCAATACGGTATGGGAAGACTCCTTTTTGTTGCAAGGCCTAGTAGTAAAGATCCTGTTCAGTATTCATCTCGATTCCCATCCATCGTCTATTTCAAAGAGCTGATGGTTTGAAGCATTGAGGATGTGTTTCCGCTCTTGATCAAACAAAGGACCAAAAAATGTGAGCAAAACATCTGGTAAAGTTTTGCAGGTGCCTCATTCTCTCATGGGAGGAGCTTCAGAAGGGATTACTGAAAAACCAGAATCAAATCCATATAAACGATGCGCTTAGTGTACTGATATTTTAAGCAAGTTATTCAATTAAAGCAATCCTGGATATTCACTATACAATCATTTCAAAATCTGCTTATAGCTGATCCGCCAGAATTGTACAGACTATAGACCGTTTAGACCGCGGACCGTCAAACTCGCAAAAGAATATATTTTGCCATCGAGAAAGCCCCAGTTTACCGTCCATTAGAGGGATAGTCTCTGAAGGACCTACCAGGCCGGCCTTTAGGTGGGCGTCACCATTACCATCCTGTTGATCATGGAGCCAAACACCTTGGGGTATTATTTTCCTTAAAAACTGGACTACATCGGTCTGAACACTATCATCCCAATTTTCCTGGATCATAATTGCCCCAGTTGCACCCTGAGCATATAGCGCTACGAGACCATTGGCAATTCCTGACCGTTGCACAGCTAATTGAACTTCTGGTGTGACATCGACCAGTTCTTCTCGCTGTCGAGTTATGATAAATATGGTATCCCGCATAAATTTAACCCAATAAAAGGTATTTTATTCAAATTTCGCCTTTGCTGTTAAACCAATTTTTCTTCAATATCGATTACTCAGTCTCATACAATATAATCTCCTTGCTTCATACTTTTAACTGGTTATTTATTGGGGTAGGACATTACAGAAATCGGTTTGAATCATTCTGATCGAATTTTAATTCTTGTTTTTCTAAATTTCTAAGTGCTTGAAGTCAAGAGAGTCACGAAAGTTTTCAGTCCCTCTTGACAAGAAAGTAATCAGTTCTTAATTAAAAAGAACCTTAAATTTTTATGAACGGAGAGTAAAAATGCCCATTTTTGAATTCATTTGCAATAAATGTGAGAATCAATTTGAAACTATTGTGACATCAACCAAGGATCAAAATGATGTTGCCTGTAGGAAATGTGGCAGCAAAAATATCGAGAAAATAATTTCCTCAACTAGTAGTTATAGGATGTCTTCTTCCAGCTCCCATGTGCCTTTGGGCTCTGGCCTTAACGGCTGTAACTCCCGATCGGGATTTTCCTGAAAGTAGTTGCCTCAGGCCTGTAAGGCCTTTCATTATCATTAGATTCATAACATCCTGCAATTGAGATATGAAATTCAACCAGCAGTTACAGCCTGCTGTATTACTTCGGCGTTATAAACGATTTCTAGCCGACGTACGCCTCCCAGATGGCAAGGAGATCACGGTTCACTGTCCAAATTCCGGTAGCATGCTTGGATGCTCATCACCTGGAAGCCGGGTGATGATTTCTGCTGCAGCGAACCCAAAACGAAAATATTCCTATACACTGGAATTAGTTATAGTCGGTGAGTGCTGGGTAGGTATCAATACCAGCAGGACAAATCATCTTGTTCACGAAGCCTTTGAAAAGGGCAGAATTACGGAATTCAAAAGTATTGAGCATATAGAAAGAGAAGTGAAGACATCAGCACACACTCGTTTGGACTTTAAACTGGTCACTGCTGACAAAAACATCTATGTGGAGGTTAAGAACTGCACGTTGGTTGAGCATGGAATCGCCATGTTCCCGGATGCAGTTACCTCGCGAGGCACCAAGCATCTTCATGAACTCCTTGCATTAAAACAGGCTGGAAATGAGGCGGCAGTATTGTTTTGTATCCAGAGGCAGGATTCGGAATCTTTTTCCCCAGCATGCAAGATTGACCCCAGATATGCTGAGACTCTTGCCGAAGTCCAACGATCTGGAGTTATGGTGCTCGCTTATGAAGCGGCTGTCTCTCCAGAAACAATAGAGATTACTAGCTCCTTGCCGGTAAGAATGTGAGCAGGTTGTTTTCTTACCCTCTCCCCTCTTGCCCTTCCTTAAACGCTCCTGTATTATGCTGTCTATTATGGGCAAGATTTCTGATATACCTAGGGCGGTGATTCTATTAAGTGGCGGTTTAGATTCAACCACAACATTGGCCATTGCCAGATCTGAAGGTTATCAATGTTATTGCCTGAGCTTTCGCTATGGTCAGCGGCAGGCAGTTGAACTTGAACTTGCCGAGAAAAATGCCTGGGTTTTTAATGCAAAAGAACATCTCATCCTTTCTTTGGAACTGGATAAAATAGGCGGATCAGCTCTCACAGATGATATAGAGGTTCCCAAGGACCGATCAAGTTCTGAGAGAAAACCATCAATTCCGGTAACGTATGTCCCAGGAAGGAACACTATATTTTTATCCTATGCCATGGCCTGGGCCGAGGTACTAGGTGCTCGGGATATTTTTATCGGCATCAATGCTTTGGACTATAGTGGATACCCTGATTGCCGGCCGGAATATCTACAAGCTTTTACCAAATTAGCCGACCTTGCGACCAAGGCTGGAACTGAAGACGGAGTTTTGCTTACCATTCATGCCCCGCTCATGCAGCTTACCAAGAAAGAAATAATTGAAAAGGGTGTTGAGTTAGGAGTTGATTACAGCATCACTCACAGTTGTTATGATCCTGATGAAGATGGACGAGCCTGTGGGGTTTGTGATGCCTGTCTGCTCAGGCTGAAAGGTTTCGAGGCGGCTGGGCTTGAGGATCCTGTTTTGTATATACCTAACCGGCCAAGATATAAATAGTATGATCGACTCTGATTTATCATCCCTCGGTAGACTCTTTATGGTCGGCCTCCCTGGAACCACGCTAGATGCTTCTACCCTGGTTCTGATTTCAGACTATGGAATAAACAATTTCATTATTTTTTCTCGAAATGTTTCCAGTAAACAACAATTATCTCAACTCTGTAGCGATCTTCGGCAAGCTTGCCTCTGGAATGGCCTACCTGCACCATTGATAAGTATAGACCAAGAGGGAGGCAGTGTCGCCCGCTTACCGCAACCTTTTTCCCAATTTCCAGATGCTAGAGTGTTGGCCGAGTCTGAAAATCCGGAAAAAGAAATTGAAAATTTTGCCAGAATTTGCGGTCGTGAGCTTGCAGAAATGGGTATTAATATGAACCTTGCGCCAGTGCTTGATGTTTGTGAGACTGGGCAGGGTTTTTTTATGGAACGACGTTCTTTGGGGCATGATCCTATAAAAACAGCTAAGTTAGGCTGTATGATTATTAACGAATTACAGAAAAAGGGAATAGCCGCTTGTGGGAAGCATTTCCCTGGCTTAGGGGCAGCTATTGTTGATCCCCATCTTGAGTTACCGTTAGTAAACAGTTCGTTAGAAAAACTGCATACCATAGATATTATTCCCTTCAAGGCGGCAATAGATGCCGGAGTTGCAGCCATCATGACTTCTCACACAATCTATCAAAGTCTGGATCCTGAAACACCCGCAACCATGTCAGTTGTAATCCTGAACAATATGCTGAGGGTAGAGCTTGGTTATAAGGGGCCTATTATTACAGACGATCTTGAGATGGGAGCAATTGAAAAAGAAGGACCTTTGCAAGATGCGGCCTTAAGTGCATTAAAAGCCGGGGCTGATATACTGTTAATTTGCCATGATCACAGTAAGGTCTTAAAAGCATATGCTCGAATAGCTTCTGCGATAAAAGTCGATGCAGATCTAGCATTAAAACTGAAATCAAGCTACAGACGTGTAGAAGACTTGCAGAAGCGATTCACCCATTGAATAGTATATTGATCTGACCTTTACTTTTGGCAGAATTAAGCTTGATAAGTGATTTTACCGCCAACAATTGTAATTTCCGCTTTCCCTGTTAGCTTCCAGCCGAGAAAAGGTGAATTAGTGCTTTTTGAAACGACTTGATCTTCTTTGTATAGAAATTCTTTTTCTGGATCAATAACACTAATATCAGCCTCTGCCCCCAAGGATAGGGTACCACCTTGGACGCCTAGAATTCGTGCTGGGTTTATTGAAAGTAGCTCAACCATTCTTGCCAGATCAATAACTCCTTCTCTTACAAGGGACATAGTCAGAGATATCGAAGTCTCCAAGCCGATGATACCATTGGCGGCAAGGCCAAACTCTAACTCTTTTTCAATAATAGAGTGGGGTGCATGATCAGAGGCAACGACATCAATCGTTCCATCTTTTAGGCCTTGGCGAATTGCCTCAACATCGCTGCTTGTACGAAGTGGTGGATTCATTTTTGCTTTGGTGTCATACATAGCCACAGCTTCTTCAGTCAGAGTAAAATAATGGGGCGCGGTCTCAGCTGTGACTTTGCAGCCTTTTTCTTTGGCCCGCCTTATCAGATCAACAGATTCTTCCGTACTAATATGAGCAATATGGATTGGGTAATCGGTTAATAAGGCCAAAGAGATATCCCGGTAGACCATAATCTCTTCTGCGGCT
This sequence comes from uncultured Desulfobulbaceae bacterium, assembly GCA_947258675.1. The sequence continues at coordinate 30,685 of CAMYJP010000009.1, forward strand.
TTAGGAATTCCATTGAGACCCAATCTTGTGGAGAGGCTCCCTTCATTCATAGCACCAGTTTGACTTAAGCAAAGATCTTCGGAATGGGTAATTACCGGAAGTTCAAAGTTACTTGCATATTCCAAAGCCCGCCGCATAAGTTGGCTATTCGTAACTGGCCGCCCGTCATCTGACAGTGCAATAACTCCTGCTTCTTTCATATCTCCAAACTCAGCCAGAGTTTCACCTTTGCTTCCTTTGCTAATTGCACCCACTGGATATACCCTTGCCGGACCATCTGCGGAATTATTGAGTATATATTTGGTAACGGCCTGACAGTCATTTACAGGGTTAGTATTCGGCATACAGGCAACAGCGGTAAATCCCCCTGCAGCGGCGGCTTTTGAGCCGGTATCAATAGTTTCTTTGTATTCTTCACCAGGCTCACGAAGATGCACATGCATATCAATCAGCCCGGGTAATATTAGCTTGCCAGTACAATCAATAACCTGTTTTCCCTTGGAATCCATTTTTAGATCGATGCCGGAGGCAGAAATTTTACCATTCTTGATTACAAGATCTCCAATTTCATCTCTGTTATTAACAGGATCAATTATTCGACCGTTTGTAAGCAGCAAGCTTTCCTTTATTTTCATAGGATTCAACCGGTAACTTTTAATAAGGAGATTTTAATGGTTATCAGAAATCATGATTAAGTATTGCCGATAACGAGATAAAGGAGAGCCATCCGGATAGCCACGCCATTTGTAACCTGCTCAAGAATTACTGAACGGGTACCGTCTGCAATATCAGGTGATATTTCAACTCCGCGGTTAATTGGCCCTGGGTGCATAACAATGGCATCAGGTTTTGCCAGCTCTAGGTTGTGGCGATTTATTCCAAAAAAAGTTGCATATTCCCTTAGAGACGGCAGCAAATGGTCCTGTTGCCGTTCTTTTTGGATACGCAGTGGCATCACAATGTCCGCATTTCTAACAGCTTCGTTAACATTGCGGCATACCGTTGCACCCAGGTGTTCAATACCCATAGGTATCATGGTTGCAGGTCCGGAAACAAAGACCTGAGCGCCCATTTTCGTGAAACCTATGATATTGGAATGCGCAACCCTGCTATGAGCGATATCACCAATAATAGCGACCTTCAAACCTCTAATCGATCCTTTATTTTCCTTTACAGTAAGCAGGTCAAGTAAGCCTTGGCTCGGATGTTCATGAGCACCATCTCCAGCATTTATTACTGCAGACTTGGTATAATTGGCAAGTAATGCGGGTGAACCGGAAAAGGAGTGGCGAAGAATAATCACATCCGGGTTCATGGCCTCAATATTTTTGACTGTATCAATGAGGGTCTCTCCCTTTTGCGCGCTGCTGGTTGAAGCTGAGATATTAAATGTATCAGCGCTCAATCGTTTGGCTGCAATTTCAAAGGAGAGTCGAGTTCTAGTGCTTGGTTCGAAAAATAGATTGATAACAGTCTTACCACGCAAGGTGGGAACTTTTTTAATCGGGCGTAATGAAATTTCTTTGAAGGATTCTGCAAGGTGTAGGATATGGTCGATATCTTTTTCAGAAAGGTGATCGAGCCCGAGGATATACTTATGGGCAAACCTGTACTCGGATTCCATAATACAGCCCTTTATAGTATTTTATTTGGTTGCATTGTTTGAGTTCCTTCTCTATCCGAGTTGAAGGTGATATTTTATATCATTACAGCTTAGTTGCTCATTTTGTTATTTGCCCGGAATTCGACCAACCGCAAAGCGACATAGGATTATTTTCGAAAAATACCTGTAATGCCTTGAGTCATAAGCTATTACTTGTTAATTATTCACAAGTATAGTTGTAAATAATTCGCTTTTGTTGTATCAAATGCACAAGTTCATTAATGGATTAAGTCTCCGATCCTGCGCCATCTGACAGGGAAAAGACTGTTTAAAGTCCAAGAGAAATTTTCTGAATTCCATGACCAATATAACATGAAGGCTTTACCTTTGACGGCACTTAGATCCACAAAACCCCAGTAGCGGCTATCGGCGCTGTTGTCACGATTATCACCCATCATAAAAAGAGAATTTTTTGGAACAATTACAGGTCCGTAGTTATCGCGGGGAGAATTATAATGAGTTGACTTGTCAAGGTGGACACCGAATTTATCTTCAAATGGTTCGTTGTTAACAAACACCTTTTTATTTTTAATTTCAATCCGGTCACCCTCAAGACCAATGACACGTTTTATATAATCTTGTTTAGGATTTTTTGGGTATTTAAAAACAATTACATCGTTTCTGGCAGGTTTCTTGAAAGAGATGACGGTGCTGCCATTAATTGGGTTTTTAATTCCATAAATAAATTTATTAACCAGAATGTGATCACCAATTAACAGTGTTGGAATCATGGAACCAGAAGGAATCTTAAAAGCTTGAACTACAAAGGTTCTTATGAAAAGAGCAAGCAATAAAGCTATAAATATAGCCTCGACATACTCACGGACTAAAGATTTTTGTTTTTCCTTTGACAATGACTAAACTCCATGCTTACAGTGGCCGATAGTTTAAAAAGCTCAAATGCGAAATATAGTGTCTGAACCAGAAAGTTAGTAATCTATAATCCGGCAAAATTCAAGCTGGATTACCGTTTCAGGTTCTTTTGTTTGTTTTTAAATAAATTAATTTCAAATCAGTAATAAAAGAGTATAAATAATCTGTTGTAATTAAAGGAGTATTTTCTTAAAAAAAACGGTCGGTTGTGAAGATTTATCTTGACAATTATTAGTTTTTATGTCCTCTAGGGGAAGTGGAATAAAAGACCACGTTTATCAGGAAAAAACTTTGGTTTGCTGTGGAGCAAAAATCTGACCTCCACATTATTATTCCGTCAAGTTGACTTCGTTACTGTCCAATTATTAAGCCATCATTATCCAAATGGAGAGACATGGGCGGTTTAAGTCTGTCGAAAATCAAAATTCCACAAATCAATTTACCCTTTGCAAGGAAGGACGAACTCTCCTTAGGCCTTGATATCGGATCTCATGCTGTCAAAATATGTCAGATGATTAGGACCGATAAAGGATATCAGACGCTCAGCTTGGGAAGTGCTATGCTGCCAGCTGGATCTGTGGAGGACGGATCTCTTCAGGAACCGGAGGCAGTCAAGAAGGAAATTTCTTCTTTAATAAGCAATCTCAATATCAAGCAGAAAAAGGTGGCAATATCAATATCGGGTTATTCTGTGATTGTTAAAAAAATTAATCTGGCTGTAATGGAAGAAGATGCACTGGATGATTATATCCAGGCGGAAGTAGGGCAATATATTCCGTTTGATATCGACGATGTTTATCTCGATTATCATGACCTTAAAACAAATACTGAAGGCTATGATCGGACTGATGTTATGCTGGTTGCTGCCAAAAAGGAAGTTGTTGATGGCTATCTCGCTATGCTGGAATCCATTGGGCTTCAAGCAGTAGTTGTCGATGTTGACGGTTTTGCCTTGGAGAATGCCTATGAGGCCAATTTCGTCCTGGATGAAAATGTAGCGCTGGTAGATATTGGCGCAACGAAAATGAGTATTAATATAATTTCAAAAGGAGTGTCGGTTCTAGCCCGTGATGTTGTTGTTGGTAGCCGGCAGTTGACAGACCAGATTCAGGATCAATTCAGCGTGTCTGCTGAGGAAGCTGAGAAGATTAAAACTGGTGCTATCCAGGCAGATGATAAGCAAAAGGATTTAGAAGAAATCTTTGTCGGAACCTGCACTCAATGGGCACTTGAAATCAAAAAGGCCATTGACCTTTATTATACCAACAATCCGGAAGAACCTTTGGTAAAGCTTGTTTTAAGCGGTGGCGGAGCTCGTGTGGCTGGTCTTGTTCATTTCTTGAGCGAAGAAACGGGCATCCCAACGGAGCTCTTTAATCCTTTTGCAGAGATAAGTATAGATTCCAATAAAATTGACATGGAATACGTAAAATATATTGCTCCCGAAATGGCAATTGCAACCGGTCTGGCTACCAGACCTTCGGAGCTGTGAGTTTCAAATGGTCAGAATTAATTTATTACCAGTTAAGCAAATTAAAAAAGTTCTGAAAGCCCGTAATGAGCTTATTAGATATTTCTTTGGTCTTTTATTACTGTTTGTTTTAATTGGCATAGTAGCGTTCTTACAAATCTTCATAGTTGATAATTTGAATGCCACTATTAAAGACCTTGAAATAGAAAAAAGTTCCTATCAATCTACCATCAGGGAAATCGAAAAACTGAAAAAAGATAAGGCAAAGCTGGATACGAAGCTTGCGATGATTAAAAAACTTAAAAAGGGGTCCCATATCACCGTTAGGGTTCTTGATGAAATCGCTAATATTACTCCATCTAACCGCCTCTGGCTAAATTCCCTAGTTCAATCACCAAATTCATTGCAGCTCAGTGGAGTTGCCCTTGATAATGCAACAATCGCTCAGTTTATGCAGAGACTGAAAACATCAAAATATTTTGTATCTGCTGAACTCGCCAATTCATCGCTTATGGTGGTGGAAGGCAGGAAGCTGAAATCTTTTTCCTTAAGTTGTGGGATGATATCAACCGAGACTGAAGAAGAGACAGAAACTAAGTAATTTCAGAGAATAATTAAGAGTCATATCTAGATGGATACACAACAAGACAAGATAAAGGCAAAGATTGATAATTTTCTTGAAACGAAGATTGTTCCTCTTGAGCCAAAATATAAATTGGCTATTTGGATTGTATCAATTCTTTTACCTGTAATTGCCTTTGTTTTTTTGATTTACATGCCGAAAGCCGATGAAATAAAGGCTCTGGAGAAGAGAAAGGTCTCACTCTCTAGAGAGATTGGTGAAGCGAAGGCTCGAGCCAACGAGCTGGATAAGCACAAAGCGGAGATGGTGGAAACACAAGAGAAATTTCAAGAAGCTTCGGTTTTACTACCTCAAAAAAAGGAAATCCCTTCTTTGCTTACTAATATTTCCAGTCTAGGAACAAATGCTGGTCTTGACTTTGTTTCGTTTCAACCTAAGGGTGAGGTCCCCCAAGAATTTTACGCAGAAATTCCTGTAGATATCTCAGTGCGTGGACCATACCACAACTTGGGGAATTTTCTTTTTCAGGTAAGCAAGCTTGACCGGATTGTTTCTGTAACAAATATATCCATGGGCTCGCCAGCGATGGATAAGCAGGAAATGCTTTTAAATGCCAGGTTTACTCTGGTGACATATAGGTTTCTTGATACTAACATAGCTAAAGATGATGCCAGTAAGAAAAAATAATACGAATATATCCTGGTTATTACGCCATTTTTTCATGCTTGGAGCGTTTACTTGCATGGTTATCGGATCTGGTTTATTCGATATGTCTGCGATTCTTTATGCAGAAGAAGGGCAAAGCCAGAAGACGGCCAAGGTTTCGGACTCTATGTTGAAAGATTTGCTTGAGGACGATGGTTTTGTTTATAAACGTGAGGGACGTACTGATCCCTTTGTGCCGTTTATTAAGTCAGCGGTCAATGTTGTCAAAGCCGAAGAAGAAGAGGAAGAGTTGACCGGAATGCGGAAATATGAACCGGGACAGCTGAATCTTGTTGGTATTATCTTTCGGGGAGATCAAAGTATGGCAATGGTTCAAGACTCTGTAGGTAAAGGTTATATCATAAGGAAAGGAACAAAAATTGGCAGAGTTGGTGAAGTGGCGAAAATTGTTTCTAACCGAGTGATTATTGATAATACACTGTATACCAGAGGCGGAGATAAGCGGATTACTTCAGTTGAGATGTTGCTAAAACAAGAGGGGGATGAGAAATAATGACCCTGACGAGATGTATACGAACAATAGCACTTTGGATTGCGGTGCTGTTAATTGGTTCTATGGTTGTTGTTAATGCGGAAGATAAAATTACCGAAAACGATGCCAGCGCTTTACGAACAGTGCCTAATAGTATCACAGCAATCAAGATTGATCGGTCAGGTGACGATTTTGCACTGAGAGTCCAGTGTTCAGAACTTCCCACCTATACCATGTACGAACTCTATGATCCCTTGAGGATAATTTTAGATATTGCTGATGCTTCGCTGCAGGAATCTGTGCATCTACCATTGGATCTCAATGAAGGGCCTATTTCCTTGATTCAGGGGAAGGTCCTTGAAGATAAAGAACCAATAATCGTGCGAATTGAGATGCTTATGGCCGAGCACAGAAGTTATTCTGTGGAGAAGGAAGAAAATGAGATTGTTATTACCTTCCCGAAGGAAGCAACCTCGGTATTGGATATAGAGGTAAAACAAGATCAAACCGAGACCAAAGTATTTATTCGTACGAACGGTACGATTAGCGAATATGAGAAAGAAGAACTAGCTAGTGATGCACAATATCCCGATAGAATGTATTTAGATATCAAAAATGTCTCTTTTGTAAAGCCAATTTATGAGAAGAAGATTGGTACTGCATTAAAGAAAATTCGGGCGGCTCGTCAAACGGATGGGATCAGGATTGTTTTTGATTCCGGACTGCCAACACTGTTTTCCTACAAAGTTCTTTCATCAACAGACGGTCTGGAGGTCGTTATTGAGGAGCCCGCTGCTCAAGCATTCAATCAGTCGAAAAGAGAAGCGATACAGGATCATGAAGCAGATGATCCTGGCAAACAACAGGAATCTTCTGAGGCTGCTGAAACCACTGATGAAATCTCAAAATCTGGCAAATCAGACACGGCACAAGAAGAGTCAGCAAAGAACGGTGGCTCTGCAATGGAAGACAGTTTCTCCTTTGCCGGTTATAACAACCAGCGAATAACAGTGGATTTTTACAAGATCGATCTGCATAACGTATTTAGACTTTTTGGTGAAGTAAGTGGCAAAAATATGATCATAGCAGAGGGTGTTGGAGGAAATCTAACCCTGTCACTCAACAATGTTCCCTGGGATTTTGCTCTTGATATCATAATGAACCTCAAGGACTTACAAAAAGAAGAGAGATTCAACACCATCATTATTTCCCCTAAGAGTAAGGAATTTAAATGGCCAGAGCGTAAGCTTGATAACCTTGCTGTTCGGACTGAAGGAGCGGTAACAACTGGAGATTCGCTATCAGTTCAAAAGAAGATAGAAACACCCAAAGAAATAATCGATGCCAGACAGTTATTAATGAGTGGCAAATCCGCTGAAAAGAAAGGTAACTACATCGAGGCGTTGAAACATTATGAAGGAGCCTATGAAAAATGGCCTGAAAACAGCCAGCTTGCCAGCAGAATGGCCTCCCTCTATCTGGTTCATATGGGTATGAATGCAAAGGCTATTCATTATGCAAAAAAGGCGTTGAAAAACGACAACAGCGATCGTTCTGCTGCATTGTATGCTGCTATTGGGTTGGCAAATATGAAAAAACAAAAAGCTGCTCAAGAATATTTTGAGCTGGCTGTGAGTGATGGTGAGGATGGCTCCAAACCGGCTCAGGAAGCATTGATAAGCTATGCGGTCTTTAATGAAGGGCAAAAAAATTATGTAGCTGCTTTATTGCTTCTTGCCCGTCATGAAAAACTTTATGGAGACAGCCTGGATACGATGGTGGCAAAGGCCAGGATTTACGATAAAGAGGGAAATGAAAACAAAGCGTTAACCGAATACAGGGCTATTCTGCATTCGGGGTATGATTTACCGCCTGATTTGAGTCGATTTATTAAAGGCAGGCTTTCGGCAGAGAAGAATTAGGCAAAAAATAATACAGGATAGGCTGTGGGTTGTGAAATATAAACAGTTGAGATTGAGTCGCTTGCTATATCAATTGTTTTAAGCAACCCTTACAATTTGGATACTTTGCGGATAGGTTGAATGTATGAATTACAAGCAGACGATTTATAAAGAGATGGTGCCAGGATTCAGTTCTGTGTTTTGGGCAAGACGGATGTTTCTTGGCGGTTGCATGACAGCATTGTTGATAGCGCTGTTTGCTTGTGCTCCCATGAACTCTCAACCACCGATCCAGGAATCGGTTCAAATGGAACCTGAGGATATTCCTGAAATGGTGACCGGGGAACCTAGAGAGGCCAAGCGTGGTGGAGCTTCGGCTTCCGGCATGGAGGCAGATGGCAATCTCCCGGTACGATTCCAGCAGCCCTCCTATTTTATTAAACAGATGGGATCAACAGTTGATGATAACGATAACTTAGTGCCGGTAGGAGCGGATATATCTACTACAACCGGCCCGGTGCCGCTCAGTGATATAATAAAAAGACTTGCCGCCTTAAAAAATATGAATGTCAGTTGGGCCAGTGATGTGAATCAGTACATTATGACTGATGTTGATATACGGGCCGATGATGATTTTTTTCAGGCCATCGACAATCTTCTGCGACAGGTCGATTATTATCATGAAGTTGAAGGCAATACCATTATTGTAAAATTCAAAGAGACGAGGAAGTTTCATATAGCCATGCCGCCTCGGTTGACAAGTATTGCCAGCAGTAACAACACAAGCAATAGCACCAGCACAGCACTCAGTGATGGAGCAAAAGCGAATCCCTGGGATGATATAAGAGTAAATCTAGATCAGATCTTGGATATTTGGTCGGAAACTCCGGTGGCAACCTCGGCCCCTGAAGAAGGACCGGTGGTAGCTGATTCAGCTGAATCAGAAACTTCTGAAACAGCAGCAAGAGCACCGGTTCGTCCTGAAAGGCCAAGCGGAAAAGGATACTATACTATCAATGAACCGATTGGCCTGATTACTGTTACCGCTCCTCAGCAGTTGCTGAGGAAAATCAGTGAATATATTGAGAGCATAAAATTTGAAGTATACCGTCAGATTTCCATAGAAGCAAAAATTGTTGAAGTTGAGTTGAGTGAAAATGCAACTACAGGTATTAACTGGTCAGATTTATTGAGCGCCAAGGATATCACGTTCTCCTTGTTTGACGGTACTGGTGTCATTAAACCTAGAAATAATACTTCGTTTATAGATCAGATCTCGATCGATGCTACCTTTGATTTGGTTCTTGATGCAATGGCAACAGTAGGAACCACCAGGGTATTATCCAATCCGAAGATAAGCGTGATGAACGGCCAGCCTGCCGTAATTTATGCCGGAGATAATATTACGTATATTGACAAGGTGACAACAACGGTTGATGAAGGCGTTGTCTCTACAAGCGTAACAACCGCCCAGGCAACTTCAGGGGTTCGTTTGGAAGTTTTTCCAACTATTATTAATGAGGAAGAGATTATCCTCAGCCTGACCCCGATGATATCAGGGCTGCAAGGGGACACCATTCAATATGTTTCTTTTGGTGACAATACGGTCGGTATCCCGGTCATTAAAGAACGGACCATGAATTCCATCGTGCGGGTCAGGGATGGCCAGATGCTGGTAATTGGCGGGATGATCATCAGAAGTGACCTTGATAATGATAATAAAGTACAGTTATTGGGAGATTTGCCCGTAATCAACGGTCTTTTCAAATCTAACCAAAAAATATATACAAACAAAGAGGTTGTTGTACTTCTGCGTCCTAGGATAATTTAGGATAAAGGTATAGCATTGCTGAGTGAAATCTGAAGGAGCACTTTAATCATGGCTGTTATCAGAAGAATATTTTCTTTCCTATTCGTTGCAATTCTTGCCACCGGCTGTGGACAAGTTGTCAAGGAAACTCTCCATGTCCCGCCGTCTTCTCCTACCAGTGTCGACTGCCCGAAGAAAATAGTAGTCCTGCCATTTGCTGATTATTTTTATGCAGATGATATGAGAGCAGGACTTAAAAGAAATTCCATGGTCATGGAGTTTATGGTTGATCGGCTGACGGAAAAGGGGGTTCAGGTTCCGGTCCAGGAGGATGTGCTCCAGTACTTGGTTGATAATGAAATTATAGAGTTGCTTCCGCCTGATGATCAGAGAGGTGGTCGGAGTAATGTACAAAGTATCGTTGATGAACTCAGCAATGAATGGTCTGATACCATGAAGGAAATGCTGAAAAAATATATTGCCTCCGAAAATAGTTCATCAGATAAAACGGCACAAGTTAATGAAGACTTTTTTGAAGCTCCGGGCATATATGCTTTGGATAAAAAGAATGTGCGGGAAATCGGCAGCCGGTTTCAGGCCGATTATCTAGTGAGAGGCCGGATTATTGAGTGGTCCTATTATACAAAGGATAGAACAAAATTTTCGCCCTTTAACTCCTCCCAAGCGGTTGTGCAGCTGAGAGTCTGGGTTCAGAATACAGCAACAGGCGAAGTTGTCTGGACTAATCGATCAGAGGTAAAGGTTTCGCCTCAGTACTACTCCTCTGAAAAAGAGTCAGCACTTTTTAATATGGCATTAAGCAAAGCCGCCACTTCTCTTATCAATGATTTCTGGAGTAAAGCAAACAGTTAGAAATTCCTATAACAAGAAATATTTTTAAAGGCCGTAATACCTCATGCAAAAGGGGCTTTACGGCCTTTCTGGTTTTAATGCAGTATAGCCTATATCTTACTTCTTAACGCAACACTCTAACTTATTATGCACCTGGAATGTCTTTGGGTTTATCAAAAGGTGGTGAAATACATTTGTTCTCCATATGACATTCTTTTTGGGCTTTAAGCAAATAATGCTCTTGTCTTTATTCTAAAAGGACTCAAGAACAGCCTAATTTTGTTTTTCTTTCTCTGCATTTTCTTTATTTTTTTTGCTGTTTTCATACAGGGCAAGAAAATTAACCGGTTCCATGAGAAAGGGAATAAATCCTCCATCTACCGATGCCTGGCTTATAACCTGCCTGGTAAAAGGAAAGAGCATTGTAGGACATTCCACAGCCAGCACCATTGGTAGGTGCTGTTCTGGAATGTTTTGCAATTGAAAGGCTCCAGCATGTTCTATTTCAGCTATAAAAAGTGTTTTTTCACTCTTATTATCAGAAATTTTAGTTGTAATTGCCAGTGAGACTTCCCAGTGGTTCTCATCAAGTTTCTTGTTCTTAATCCCTAGGTTAAGATCAACCTTGGGCTCTGCTTCTTTACTGAAAAAGACGTCGGGTGCATTTGGGTTCTCAAAAGACAAGTCCTTTACGTAAAGTTTCTGTAATCTGAAAATAGGGGTTTGGGGAGTAGTTGATTCTGTAGCGTTTTGATCGGTCATGTTAAGTTTCCTTTTTGAATTTGTGAGGTTATTTAAAGATAAAAACCACAATGAGCGCAATGAAGTAATCTGTCTGATTGGAAAATTCCAGTTATAATGAAAACTTTCTGCCGTGGGAAGTAAATAGTTTGTACAAACTAAATTGTTCTATAATTTAAATTGGAAACTTTTATGGCAGAAATATGCTTTAATCAGCCTAATATTATTTTTAAAAAGAATCCGGTATAGGATCTTTCATTTTGAGCAATTTCTTCAGGCGTGCCAGCTGCAACAATTTTACCTCCTTCTTCTCCCCCTTCCGGTCCCAGGTCTATTATGTGGTCAGCTGTTTTGACCACATCCAGATTATGTTCTATGACGATAACGGTATTTCCGCTGTCAACCAGCCTGTTGAGGACTGACAGTAGATGTTTGATGTCGGCAGGATGCAGACCCGTGGTTGGTTCGTCCAGAATATAAAGGGTACTGCCGGTGCCTTTTTTATTCAGCTCTCTAGCTAATTTTATCCGCTGCGCTTCACCACCAGAGAGGGTCACAGATGATTGGCCAAGGGCTATATAGGAAAGGCCGACATCGTATAAGGTTTGCAGTCTGTTCCTAATCGGTGGAATATTTTTGAAAAATTCCAGCCCCTCTTCAACAGTCATTGCTAATATTTCTGCGATATTTTTTCCACGATATTTAATATCAAGGGTTTCCTGGTTATAACGCCGACCATGGCAAGTATCACAGGTAACATAGATATCGGGCAGAAAGTGCATGGCTATTTTGATAACCCCTTCCCCACTGCAGGCCTCGCATCTCCCGCCTTTTATATTGAAACTGAACCGACCCGGCTTGTATCCTCTGGATCTGGCGTCAATCATTTCAAGGCCAGTAATAGTCCAATGTAAACCAGAGGATTTCTTTTTTTGGAGATGATTTACGGCGCCCTTATAAAGCGTTTCAACAACGAGAGAACTTTTGCCGGAACCAGAAACACCAGTAATGCAGGTCATTACACCTATAGGAAATTGAGCAACTATTGATTTAAGATTATTTACATTGGCTCCTTTTACAATAATCTCTTTAATTGCACCATTTGCGCCTAATTCAGCCTTCCTTCGAAACTTCGGGGTTTTGATATTTAATCGGCCGCTGAGATATTTGCCGGTAATTGATTTTTTATCTTTTAAAAGCTTTGTCACCGGACCGCTAAAAATAATTTCACCACCGTGGCGTCCGGCTCCAGGTCCCATGTCCAGAATGTGGTCAGCTGCTAATATAGTATCCGCATCATGTTCAACAACGATTACAGTATTACCGAGATCGCGTAAACCGGAAAGAGTGTTGATCAATCGGTTATTGTCTCGCTGGTGTAATCCCATGGAAGGTTCATCAAGAATATAAAGGACTCCTGCAAGCCTAGATCCAATCTGTGATGCGAGCCTGATTCTCTGAGCTTCACCGCCCGATAGGGTCGCAGCCTGTCGGTCTAAGGAAAGATAGCCCAGACCCACATCAACAAGAAACGATAACCTGTCAAGTATCTCTTTAAGAACAGGAGCGGCAATTGCCTGTTCTCTTTTATTGAAAGATATGGCAGGTAGTTTTTTAATAAGATTACTAATACTCAAACGGGTCATTTCATAAATTGATAATGAGCCAATATGAACTGCCAATGCTTCAGGTTTAAGGCGTGCTCCTCTGCATGAGGGACAGGTTTGTTCGTTCATGAATTGTCCGAGTTCTTCTCGTATATAGGCTGAAGAGGTTTCTAAATACCGCCGGGCCATCTGGGGAATAACACCTTCAAAAGGACTTCGGGAGGTAAGCTGCCGCTGGTGCCTTTTATAGTGGAAGTCGATATTTTCTTTTCCACTGCCGTTAAGAATAACTGATTGTACTTTTTGGGCAAGATTTTCAAATGGAGTGTTGACGCTAAATTTATAATGGGATGCGAGAGCGGCAAGCAATTGACCGGAATAAGAATATTCAGACCTGTTCCCCCAAGGGGAAATTGCACCCTGCCTTACAGAGAGTGACGGATCTGGGATTATTAGGTCCGGGTCAAAAAATTGTTTTACGCCCAAACCACCGCATTCAGAGCATGCACCTTTTGGATTGTTGAATGAAAAAAGTTGGGTTGTTAACTCGGGTAGACTTCTTCCACATTCTACACAGGCAGCTTTTTCACTGAAGAGTGTTTCTGTTTTTTGTTCAGGAAAATTGGCAAGCAAAAACCCTTCTGACAATCTTACTGAAGTGGCAATTGAATCTGAAAGTCTATTAGTGATACTCGGCTTTATAATTAATCTATCAATGACAGTTTCAATGGTGTGGCGTTTGTTTTTTTCTAGATGAATAGGTTCTTCAAGATTGCAAACTTTACCATCAACTCGAACCCTAATAAATCCATCTTTCCTGAGCCGATTTAAAAGTTCCCTAAATTCACCCTTTTTGCCGTCAACTAAAGGAGCAAGAAGAATGACCTTAGTGCCTTCATCCATGTCCAATAAGTTGTTGACCATATCTTCAATACTTTGTGGGCGTATTTCTTTACCGCAGTCGGGGCAATGGGGTCGGCCTGCCCTAGCATATAAGAGTCGTAGATGATCATAGATTTCAGTAATTGTACCCACCGTGGAACGAGGGTTTCGGCTGGTAGTTCTTTGTTCTATGGAAACTGCTGGTGAAAGTCCCTCAAGTGAATCAACATCGGGTTTATCCATCTGTCCAAGAAATTGGCGGGCATAGGTAGAAAGTGATTCCACATAACGGCGCTGCCCCTCAGCATAGAGCGTATCAAACGCCAATGTTGATTTCCCTGAACCGCTCAGTCCTGTCAAAACAACCAGCTTGTTTCTTGGGAGATCAACACTAATGTTTTTTAGGTTGTGCATTCGAGCACCCCTGATACGGATATATTGAGGTTCCATAGGAGTATATAATCCAGCAGAATCGAAAAAAGTTTAGTTCGCCGCAATATTTGCATAGAGCTCACGGCTAATTGTTCAATATTAAAATCTTTTTTTCTAGTTTGTCTTTATTTTACTCTTGGTTTCATATCATTTTAGAAGCACGAGAAAAATTATTTCTCACTATTTACAATCTAATTTTTTACAAGCCTGGTGGCAAAAAAACCACCAACATTTTCGTGCTTTGGTAATGTGCGTAAAAAACCGAACTCATCAACAAGATCAACCGCCGATAGAGGAAGATGGTCACGGCAGTTAGTAATAGCAAATTTTTTTTTCTGGTCAAGAAATTGCTTAACGACGTCATCGTTCTCCTCTGGCTCCATGCTACAAGTCGCATATACCAGAATGCCGCCGGTTGACAAGAGAGAGGAAGCCTTGTCTAAGAGCGAAAGCTGGAGTTTTTGATAACGATTCAGATCTTCAGGCTTTCGTCTCCAGCGGATATCCGGATGACGTCTCACGACACCAAGACCTGAGCAAGGGGCGTCAATGAGAATGCCGGCAAAGCCTTTATTTGTTTGAAAATGAAAATTCTCAAGTTTATCAGCAACTATTGTCACCAACGAAGATAGTTTTAGCCGTTGTAAATTTTCTTTCAGCAATTTAATGCGCAGCCTACTGGGCTCAACAGCAATAATTTTGCTTGCACTCTCGGGAAAAGTTGTTGCAGCAAGCATTTGTGCTATATGGCTCGTTTTGCCACCAAGGCCTGCGCATCCGTCTAGATATAACTTGTTTGATTGTAATGGTGATAGCAACAGGCTAGTTAGTTGCGCAGCTTCATCCTGAACCTGGAAATAGCCTTCTAAATATCCTGGCAATTCAGTTATAGAGCCTTTTTGACCATTGATTACAAGGGCCTCGGGTGCAAACAAACCATTTTGTGTCAAAAGAGGTAATTTGCGCATGAGATTTCGGAAGTTGTCTCGGCTAATGAAATTGGAATTAACACGCAAGCATAGGGGGGGCAGAGTATTGTTACGCCTACAGAATGCTGCGGTCTCTTTTACCCCGTAGCGCTCCTGCCATCGTTTTATAAGCCACACAGGATGATTTAGTCTTGCCGGTTCAGGCAGTTTAGAATTTTCATCATTCGGGTGCGGGATTTTATCCTTATTTCGAGCTATATTACGCAGAAGTCCATTTGCAAAGCCGATTATCCATCCAGGTTGCTTTGCAGCTTTCAGAGCCTTTGCGGTTTCGTTAACTGTTGCTGAATCAGGTACTCGATCCATAAAAGTCAGTTGATAAAGACCTATTCTGAGAGCATGGCGAAGTCGGTTCTTCATTTTATTTAATGGGTAACTGGAATATTCAGCCAGAACCCAGTCTAAATAACTGTGCCAGCGCAGTGTTCCATAGACCAAAGCAAAGGTCAGGTATCGATCTCTGGCATCTGAAATATTGCTTTGGTGAAGTTCCAGGTCAATAATTTGATCAATTGGGTGCCCTGTTTTTTCCCATCTGCACAATATATTAATTGCTGTGTGTCTCGGGCCCGCTGTCATTTTCGTAACCCGATAACTGATGCACAACGTCCGGTAATGTTGTCTCGTCGATAGGAAAAGTATTCAGGGTTGCATACTGTACACTTACCAGCGATTTCTATATTTTTTTTACGAAGCCCGGCTTGATTCAATTGTTTGCAGCTTATGGACCAGAAATCAAAATAATTTGGTTTGACTTGGTACTTATAGAAGGAAGGCGGCAATTCCTGCTTATAGTTTATAAATTCTGCACAACATGGGCCAAGCGAAGGACTTATGGCTGCTTTTAAATCGACAGGTTCAGAGCCAAAAGAGTTCCTCAGAGCCTTTATAGTATGGCTGATAATGTTAGAAACACTTCCCCGCCAGCCCGCATGTATAATGCCTGCAGCCTTATGAATTGGATCACTGACTAGGACTGCCTGGCAATCGGCCTGTTGTATCATGAGGCCAATTCCTACCTGGTTTGTTATTAAAGCGTCATAACCTGCAACTTCGAAATCTGTCGTCACTTTTTCCGAAATGACTGCAACCTTACAGCCATGAATCTGCTTTGCGGAAACAAGATTCTTGATACCAAAACGTGCTTTGATTTTATCACGATTTTCTTTAACATTTTCCACTAGATCTTGACCGAAAGATACATTGAGAGTATCCCAGGGAGCAGAACTCACTCCGCCGTTGCGATTGAAGCAGCCATGGAAAGTGTCCGACAGGAAGAGATCTGGGAAAAATAAGCGATTATTCTGGTTTGATATGATTTGAGTATTGGACATTAATAATGAATCCATCTAGAAAAATTGAATTTTTCCATGGTTGCGAAACAAAACAGTATCATGCCTCCATTTAACATCATCAGTTTTCGGATAATCGACCATATAATGCAATCCTCTTGACTCTTTGCGTTGTAAAGCGCAACGCACAATGAGCTCAGCAATCAGTGCAAGATTGCGAAGCTCTACTAAGTCAGGTGTCAACAAAAAGTCGCGATAGTGCTGGGTGATTTCCTTGAGAATTGGCGCCAGCCTTTTTTGCACAAGTAATAATCGTTTTTCTGATCGAACAATACCGACATAGTTCCACATCAGTCGCCTGATCTGGTCCCAGTTATGGGATATGAGAACGCCTTCCTTGAGGTTCTCTGCCTCGTGGGCACGCCAGTCCTGAATAGAAACCAGTTCCATTTTTTTTAGATGTCTCCAGTCTTTTTGGCATTGCGCGAATGCCTGATGGGCAAAAACAACAGCCTCTAGTAGCGAATTGCTAGCAAGTCTGTTGCCGCCATGCAAACCGGTACAGGCGGTTTCTCCCAGAGCATAAAGGTTTTCGATAGTTGAGCTTCCCATAGAATCAGTAACAACGCCCCCACACATATAATGGGCCGCAGGAACCACGGGGATAGGATCTTTTGTAATATCAATGCCATACCTGAGGCAGGTTGCATAGATATTTGGAAAACGTTTTTTAATAAATGCTGCAGACTTGAAGCTGATATCAAGGTAAACGCAATCATCGCCACTTGCCTTCATTTCAGTATCTATTGAC
Source organism: uncultured Desulfobulbaceae bacterium (assembly GCA_947258675.1). Next base: position 47,790 of record CAMYJP010000009.1, read on the forward strand.
CTGGCAACAGTATCTCTGGTAGCAAGATCACCGCGAGGGTCATATTTATGCATAAAGAGTTCGCCTCGTTCATCAATTAATCTACCGCCTTCACCGCGAACCGCTTCTGAGATAAGAAAATTTTTCGCTTTTGGGTGGTAAAGGCAGGTGGGATGAAATTGAACAAATTCAAGGTTGGCTATCTTAGCTCCAGCCCTGAAGGCCATGGCAATTCCGTCTCCGGTGGCAATATCCGGGTTAGTTGTATAAAGATAAACCTTCCCTGCACCACCTGAGCACAACACGGTGACTTTGGCATTCCATGTTTGAATTTTTTTAAGTTTTCGATCCAAGACATAAGCGCCCAGACACCGGTCAGAGAATTTTCTGTCTATAGGCTTGACAGAAGGTATTTTTGAGGCAATGAGCAGATCAACAGCCAGATGGTTTTCAAGTACGGTTATATTGGGATGCAAATTTATGTTTCTCAAAAGAGCACTTTCTATTTCACGGCCGGTAAGATCTAAAGCATGCGCTATTCGACGTGCGGAATGGCCACCTTCTTTTCCCAAATCAAGGACTTCTGGACTATCAGTGTCGGTTATAAACCGTACGCCAAGTTCAAGGAGTTCAAGAACTCTATCCGGACCGTTTTTTACAACCAGCTTTACTATGTCTTCATTACAGAGACCTGCGCCTGAATTTATTGTATCCTGAATGTGCAGGTCAAAGGAATCCTCTCTGGAAAGCACAGCGGCAATACCTCCTTGGGCCAGATTTGTCGCTGTGTCAACCCTGTCTTTTTTTGTAATGATCGTCACTTGGCCGAGGCTTGCTGCTTTAAGTGCAAACGATAAACCTGAGATGCCACTGCCGATCACCAGAAAATCTGTTATATAGGTCATAATACTATTCAATTCACTTCATAAATTTTCAATTTAATGATGATAAGTTACAACACGATCATTGCAATATAATCAAATTATCATAAGATAACTAGTCGACTTACTATACTGACCACTTACCGAAATTATCAGTTTTTTATGAAGAAAATTGCTTTTTGCTGAAAAAAAATTAAATTCGAACCTTAGTTTTACATTCTGCCGTAATAATATGGCTGCAGGTATCATGACACATTACTAAGGGAAATATATATGTTAATTGAACAGGCAAAAGAAGTATTACAAATTGAAGCAGATGGCATTCTTGCTCTTAAAGATCAAATTGGCTCAGGGTTTGAAAAGGCGATAGATTTAATTATGAATTGTCCGAGTCGCGTAATTATAACCGGCCTCGGCAAATCAGGTATTATTGCCCAGAAAATTGCTGCTACCTTAAGTAGTACCGGCACAGCTTCATTTTTTCTCCATCCGGTGGAAGCGATGCATGGTGACCTGGGAATAGTTGACTCGAGAGATGTAGTTATCGCTATTTCACATAGTGGGGAAACCAAGGAGCTAAATCTTCTATTAACCAGTTTGCGAGATAGATCCGTTAAAATAGTTGCCATGACCGGCCATACGACTTCCACCATTGCTAAACTGGCAGATACCATAATTAGTGTTTCTGTTCCAAAAGAGGCTTGTCCTCTCGGTTTGGCTCCAACAGCAAGCACTACGGCAGCTCTGGCAATGGGGGACGCAATTGCAGTTGTTCTTTTGGAAATGAAAAATTTTAAAGCGAGCGATTTTAGGAGAATACATCCAGGTGGCAGCCTCGGGGAGCGTCTTAAGGTAAAAGTATCCGAAGTGATGTTGACCGGGAGCCATGTGCCAAAGGTTGCAAAAGAGATATCCCTGCGTCAGACTATTCATATTTTAAATGAAAAAAGTTTGGGTGTTGTTTTAATTATCGATGATCATGATAAAATAATTGGTATCATAACAGATGGTGACATAAGGCGTCTTGTAACTAAATCATTGGATTTGGACAATAAAACGGCCGCAGAGGTAATGATCCCCAGACCTAAAACAATTAATTTGGAACTCTTGGCGGTAGATGCATTAAGCATCATGCAGCGGTATGAGATAACGGTTCTACCCGTTGTGGATAAAGAAAATAAATTGATGGGGCTTTTACATCTGCACGACCTCCTCGGTAAGGGAGAGTTCAGATTTTTAGTTTGAGTTACATTTACGAGGTTTTTTATATAATTAATCTCATTGTTGAGGCTGGTTAGTATTGTAACTTCTCGTCCCAGCGGAGGAATAAAATATGTGTCAGATAAGTGCGGTTTTATATGAAGAAGGTCACCAGGAGAAGATAATGGATAATGTGACCCAACTTGAAGTGACTCCTGGAGGGCTACTATTAAGTTCCCTTTTTGAAGAACCAAAATCTCTTCCCAACACCATGATAAAGAAGATTGACTTTCTGGCTGGCACCCTTACCGTAATAAATGTAAATAATTTTGGAGAAAACAATGACGGAGGTTGAAAAATTCAGGGTGCTTTTACCCCATTTGACTGAGCACAACCGTAATCATGAGGAAGAGTACGCTAAATGGGCCACTGTCTTGTCGGATAATGAGGAGCAGGCAGCTGCTGATCTGATAAAAAAGGCGATACAAAGTATGAAGAATGCTGACCATTATTTAGATCAGGCCCTGAAAAAATTAGGAGGCCCCTTGAAAGGCCAACATCATCATAATCATTAATGAAATTGTATCCTGGCTTACTAGTCTTCCTGTCCATTAATCTGTTTGAAAGAACGGAGAATATGGAGTCTGTCTGCTGTGCTGCTTTTGGATTCAGCCTGGACCTTAATTAACCAGAAGTTTTTTGGACTAGCTTCTATCTGTTGCCGTAGGTTATCCGTTACTCCATGAGAATCTTCTTCAAGATTGTAAAAAAAACTGTCAACCCCGAAAAATCCATCAAGCAGGTGAGCAATGGTATGAAAAATTTTACTATTATAGCCTTGGATTATTTCCTGAATATCATCTAACTGTTTAAACCCTTCCACTTTCAATTCCTCAATCATTTTAGCAATGACTGTTCGGTTGTTGGTTGTACCGTTTTCTAATCTTGTTTCAAAAAGCGGATGGTCTGCGTTTATGGTATCTGTATCAATCAGCGTTACAGTGTCATAACGGACCAGCATATTCTTCTTAAAAAACATCAAAACTTTCTTTTTACAAGCCGCTAAATCAGGGCCCGCTACCAGGATGTCATGGGATACTTGTAAATCCATTTTGAAATCTTTGAGCGCTTTTATAGTATAAATTATTATGAATAATATTAATTTTTTAGCAGATATTTGGCGTCTAATTGTCAGGGAGAGCATGTATGTTTTAAGCTCATAACACACCCGGTATCAGCAAATCATTATGAACAAATTGAACACTTTTTGATAAAAAAGTGATTCGGATAGGTTATGGGATTTACTCACTTAGCAATCAGCAAAAAGTTACTTTTCCTTTGGATTATAATCAATTCGCACTCCTACTAAAAAATTGGTAATTTTTTTATCTCCATAAAACTGTTAACATGATATTCAGCCGGCAAAGATGGATTCTTGAATGCAATGAGCCGCATACCGACACCATTGGTGTGTTCGCGGTCAACCATAGAATCGCCGATAAAAACAGCTTCATCAACCGAGATTTTGAAATGATCAAGAATTTGAACTAGTGCCTCGAAATGGGGTTTCGGTCGAGAAACATCAAATGCAGTAACCACTTTATCAAAATAAGCTTCTATCTCAAATATTTTTAGAATCGCCGGCAGGGTGGATGTTCTGTTAGTACTGATAGCAGTAATATAGTGCGGTTTGAGAAAACGTAAAAAGGCCTTAAGGTCAGGTTCGATAGTCATATACGGCAAGAAATCAGTATATCCGAGTTCTTCCCGGTACAGATGAATTTTATCTAAATCTTCTTCTGGATAGCGTTTAAAAATATATTGAACCGCGTCAATAACATTATGAGTATGAACATATTCAAGCTCAGAGTCGTTCATTGGAGGATGCCCAAATTTCTCCAAGAGTTGATTATAGTATTTTTGATTCGCATTCTTTGAGTCGAACATAACCCCGTCGCAATCAAAGATAACAAGTTTGAGGTCTTTCATAATTAGATTGCTTAAAGTCTACCGCGGCTTTTTATTAAAGTACAAATAAAACGCCCTTGCTAATAGCACGGTGCGACTTATTCCTACTATTTGTTTTTAGCTCCATTAATTTCTTTTTCAAGACGTTGAAAAAAGAGTTCCATGAAATAATGTCTTTCTTTCGCAAGGCGCTGCCCTTCAGGAGTTAATAGGAGATCCTTCACTTTTGAAAGTTTCACTTTAAATTCACGGTAGGCAGTATCATCACTGGAATAGGAAAGGCTGCCGATAATATCAGTATCACTATTATGCAATTTTGCACCCACTTGGCCGGCAAATAAAAATGCGCGGCCGATACCTATGGCACCGATTGAATCGAGCTTGTCTGCATCAAAAAGTATTTTTGCCTCAATGCTTTTCGGAACCTTGTTGCCACGGTATCGATGTGTCTCAATACAGTGAACGATTTTATCAATCATGGATGCAGAAAAACCATTTTCCAAAAGAATCTTTCTGGCAAGCCCTGCTCCTTTTTCTGCATGGCAGACTTTGCCTTTTTTTTCTTTTTCAAAGGGTCTGCCGATATCGTGCAATAAAGAAGCTGCGCTCAATATGTTAAGATCGGCATTCATTTTGCGGCCAATATACAAGGCAGTTTGATAAACCCGGATACTGTGGTCAGGGCCGTGGCAACCCCCTTCACCATCATGAAAATGCTCTGCGGCACTGCGAAGTTTTTCAGTCAATTCGCGTCCGAGAGGAAAATCTATGCAAATGTCGTTGTTATCTCCAATATATCTTTTCCCAAAAAACTCATCCTTAAGCCAGTGGATACCAAAGCGAAGCAAGGAAACTTCATCGTGTATAATAGATTGTATTTTCTTCCGGCTCAAAGGTGAGTTCTTAATATTATTATGTAGAATCATATCTCGGAATTTGTCCAGATTATAGAGCGCGAGAACAAATTTATCCTTCTGGTCATCATTAAGAACCACACCTTTTTTCGCTTGGTCATGCTGTAAAAGAGTCATAACCTCATCATTAATCTCATTGTAGAGGGTAAGTTCCTGATTGCTGATCCATTCCTCTACAGTAAAACTGGGTGAATTTTCAAAACCATGACAATGTGGCTCGGTCAGGAGAACGTGAAACTCATGCTTGTGACCGCAAGCTGTTTGGGATACTGCTCGCCCCAGAGGATAAGTACGGCAAGCTCCGGGTCTATGCTTGTAAATCTTACAGCCACTTTGGGTAATAAAGGGACAGCTTGCTTTGCCGTCATCGATCATGGCCAAGTAAAAACGGGGGAAAGGTTCGTTTTCTTCCTTTTCGATCACAACATATTGATCCAGAAAGTCATTGGAGTGCATTTGCAGCGCATTTTTTATGCGAAGTACATCGTAAGGAGTGAGGGCAAGTTCCAACTCCCTGCAGCAATTTGTAAAACAACGCACCCGTGGGTGACATGCAAATTGAAATTGTTCTCCTGTATCTAATTGTTTGACAAATTCTGGTAAGCGCATGGTTATGAAAATGTATTAAAAGCTGATCACTCAGGCTTAAAGGGTATCCTGAAAGAATTATTTGAAAAGAACCTTCAGGTTTTAACGTGATTGATATTCGTAGGCTATATTTGTTTGCCAGGCTTTTAATTTACTCTTTTTTCCATAGGCCCAGTATTGGACTGGCAACGAATATCGATGAGTAAGTACCCACCATTAGGCCAATTAATAAAGCTAAGGAAAAATCATGAATTACAGCTCCACCGAGGAAGAAAAGAGCGACCAGGACAACTGCAGTTGTAAGTGAGGTTACAACGGTACGGCTTAATACCTCGTTGATACTCAAATTTATGATATCTGCTAATGATTTCTTTTTACCGATATCTTTTGCACTTTTTTTCATATTTTCACGAATTCGATCAAAAACAACAACTGAGTCGTTCAATGAATAGCCGGCCAGGGTCAAAAGTGCTGTGACAATGAGCAGAGTAATTTCAATATTTAATAAAAAACAGATTCCTAAAACCACAATTACATCATGGAAAGTCGCAATAGCAGCAGCTATGCCGAAACTTAAGTCAAAACGAAGAGCAAGGTAGCAGATTACCCCAATGAGCGAGATAGCAATAGCCTGTAAAGCTTTGTTTCTTAAAACTTCGCTGACTGATGAACCTATTTCGGTCTCACTTTCAAAGGCGAATTGCTTATCAGGCAGATTTTCAATAAAAAGTTGAGAAATCTTTTCATCAAGGTTTCCAACAACCGCCTCTGATTTTTTAACTTTAACAATAAGTCGGTCTTCATTCGTTACCTGCTGCAGTTCAGCACCGTCCAGACCTGCTAGGGCTGTCCGTACTTCATCTAAGGTAAATGACTGTCCTGCCTTGTACTGCACCATTGAACCGCCAGAAAAATCGACCCCCAGATTAGCTTTTCCTCTGCCGATCTGAATAAAGGCTATCAAGCCTATAATGAACATGATTCCTGATATAATAAAGGTAATATTTTTGATTTTCATAAAGTCCAAATTCGGTTTGGTTATGATCTGAGAAAAATTAAGGGGCTTTAACAGGTTTTTGCTGTATAAAGCATCATAAACTAACCTGGTGCCAAATAAGGTTGTAAATAGGTTGAACAGGACACCTAAAGACAGGGTAATGGCAAAACCTTTTATCGGGCCTGTTCCAAACATAAAGAGTGCTAACGCGGTTATCAAAGTGGTTACCTGGGAGTCCACAATAGTCCAGAAAGCCTTGTCATACCCACCCTCTACGCCTGATTTAACCGATTTGCCAAGTGCAAATTCCTCCCGCATTCGTTCGAAGATAAGTACATTTGCATCTACTGCCATGCCGATAGACAAAATGATGCCCGCTATGCCCGGGAGTGTGAGTGTTGCAGATAATGTTGCCAATCCTGCAAACAACATGAGGATGTTCAACATCAGAGCGGCGTTGGCTATGATTCCGGAAATCCTATAATAAATAATCATGAAGGTCAGAACCAGGACTGTACCGAGAAGTCCGGACATTAACCCTCGATCTATTGAATCTTGTCCCAAGCTCGCTCCAACTGTTAAATTTTGTATTATATCAACAGGGGCCGGCAGAGCGCCCACTCGCAGTACAATTGCCAGATCTGTTGCCTCTTCGTAAGTGAAATTTCCAGTAATCTGAGCACTGCCGCCAAGGATCTTTTCACGAATGACTGGTGCTGAGCGCACAACTTCATCGAGAATAATGGCAAAGCGTTTATTTACATTGCTTTCTGTGATCTGGGCAAAAAGACGCCCGCCTCGGCCGGTAAAGTCCATGGCAACATACGGTTCATTGAAATTACCGCCGATACGTACTTGAGCATTCTTGATCATATCACCGGTCATCATGGTTTGGCTTTTAATAAGAAGCGGTGATGTCACTTCAATTCCTGTCTGAGAATCAATATTCTTTTCAAAATAGATTTCTGTGTCTTGTGGCAGCTGGCTTTGCAAGGCAAGGTTAAGCTGCTGTCTGCTTTCGCGGCTGTTCTCTTGCTCCGGGGAAGGAATCCAAAGGCCTGAACTCCTTGCGTTACTTATTAATTGTCTTATGTCAACACTGGTATCTTCAGATACCATTTTGAATTCGAGCTGAGCAGTTTGCCCTATAAGGCTTAACGCTCTTTTAGGATCTTTGACACCGGGAAGCTGTACAACGATTTCATCTTTCCCTTGCCGGATAATGACAGGTTCGGCAACGCCGAACTGGTCGATACGATTCCTGATGATTTCCAGAGACTGAGCAACAGCATTTTTCTTAATAAAAGCTACTTCTTCATCCTTCAACATTAGTTCAACTTTGGGGAATGTTCCCTCCTCGGCTTGAACATTAATATCAAGGCTTGGAAAATCTCCTTCGATTACATCCTGGACCGTGGCAAGTGCTTCGGTATTGGGCAGGGTAAATGTGATTTTGTTAGGATCGCCTGACTTGGTTCGCACAGCGGTAATTTTCTTTTCTGACAAACCTTCCTTCAGATCTTGAGCAGCAAGAGCAAGTGAATTCACAATAGCTTTTTCAAGATCTACACGAAGAACCAGATGCATACCGCCCTGAAGATCGAGTCCCAATCGCAATCCTTCCGGTGCCAGATATTTTTGCCACCAATCAGGAGCATTTTTATAAATAGAGGGCAACAGAGTTACTCCTGAAAATATCATTAGAAATAACAACAGGGCTATTTTCCACTTAAGGGATTTGTTCATCCTTCCGGCTCCTTAACTATTTTAGGAATGATGCTTGTTTTATTCTTAATTATTAATTGAAAAGGAATGGCGATTATACATTACATGTAAAAAGTGTCAATTCGCTTTCGTTCTTATTAGGAGTAAATAATTAGCTTATTTTGCGAGCAATATACTTTTTTGCTGTTTGTTTCTTTCATCATGAATAGTGTTTGATTTATGGTGTTTTTTAGTCAACTTTTCATTTTCGGTTGATTGCCGCAGCCATGCAGCCTGCCCCAAAGCCATTATCAATATTCACAACTGCCACACCGGGAGAGCAGCTGTTGAGCATCCCTAAAAGAGCAGCAAACCCGCCTAAACCGGTACCATAACCAATACTGGTTGGCACAGCTATAATCGGTTTGTCCACCAAACCTCCAACGACGCTGGGTAGGGCTCCTTCCATTCCTGCTACAACTATGATCACTGTAGCAGAATTAAACACATCTTTATGGACTAAGAGTCGGTGAATACCAGCAACTCCAACATCGAAAAGTTTTTCGACAGGATTACCGAGGGACCCTGCAGTAACCGATGCTTCCTCTGCAATCGGGATATCAGATGTACCAGCAGACAGCACGGCAATAATTCCTCTATGTTGGTCATGTTCGATGGATTCCTTTATGCCGGTCAGCATACACGCAGTCTCATGATACGTCAGATCCGGTATTTCCCTACAAACTACCGCCGCTTTATCAGGATGCACCCGGGTTGCCATGGCAAGTGATGATCTTTTGAGCAGTTTTTTCATGATTGTGGCAATCTGCTCTGCTGATTTGTTTTCACCATAAACAACTTCCGGGAATCCTGTGCGGAGAGAACGGTGATGGTCAAGGCAAGCAAATTCCATTTGTTCTGCAGGCCAATGTTTCAATATATCCATAACTTCTGCGACATCGCACTCACCCTCATGCAACCGCTGTAGCAATTTTTTCAACTGTTTTGTATTCATAAATCCAAGCCGGTTTTCAATTAAAGAATTTACTTGTTTTTACATCTCATTTTCACGATAGTACATATGGATTGATAAAGTGATACCATTCTTAAATACACTTAGAGTCTGATGATCTCTAGTTCTCAGCAGTGGAATTTACAAAAGCGAATAAATAGTAAGAAGAAGGAACAAACATGAGCAACATAATCCAATTGCGCCGGGCGGCATTGATTGCTTTTTGCACGTCACTTGTGGTGCTCAGTGTTAAATTTATCGCTTTTTTTCTAACAGGGTCCAAAGCAATACTTTCTGATGCCATAGAATCCATAATCAACGTCATAACCGGCGGCTTTCTGATGATTAGTATCGCAGTCAGTACTCAACCAGTGGATGAAAATCATCCTTACGGGCATGGAAAAATCGAAGCATTTTCGGCAGGCCTTGAAGGCGGCCTTATCATCTTGGCTGGTATCATGATACTGCTCGAGGCTTTGCCTGCATTTTTTAATCCATTGCCACCGGAAAATATCGAACAGGGTCTCGGGTTGGTATTTGGTGCTGGAATTGTCAATTTATTGGTAGGCATCTATTTACTCCATTCGGGGAAAAAACTCAAATCCGATGCTTTGGCCGCAGACGGTAAACATCTGATGACTGATTTTTATACCAGTGGTGGTGTAATTCTTGGTCTGCTGCTATTTCGATTTACCGGCTGGATCTGGATAGATCCGTTAGTAGCTTGTCTGGTCGCGATTAATATTCTTATTCCAGGTTTTTTTCTTGTCAGAAATTCAGCAAAAAACCTTATGAATGAAGCTGATCAGAGTTTTTTGGAAAGAGTGGTAGACGGTCTGAATCTTATCAAAAAACCTGGCTGGTTGTTTCCTCATAAATTGAGAAGTATTCGATCAGGCAGATACCATCATGTGGATCTTCATATTTCTTTTCCACGCTACTGGTCGCTTGATAAAATTCATTCGGCAGAAGAGGGGCTTACCAAAACCTTGCTTGAGGTCATCGGTGAGGAAGGAGATGTCATGATCCACGCTGATCCCTGTATTCAAGAATATTGTGAAAACTGTGATGTAGAACCTTGCCCTGAACGTACCCAAAAAACAAAAGGCACTAAAGATTGGACCGTTCAGGAGGTACTATCCTCCAGGCCAATTCAAAGAAAAAAAACAGAATAAGCAGTTTATTTTAATGAAAAAAAAATATTTTCCCCCAGGTAATCGGCCTCCAAAAGAGTGGCTGAGGATAACCATTGAAGTATCGCCGTTAATGACAGATGCGGCAGCGGGTTTTCTTAATGAATTGACTAATAATGGTGTTGAGATAAGTTTGCTATCTGAAGATTCCACACCAATTGTGGATCATATTATCGGTTATCTGTATGAAGATAATAGTAGCTCTCACCACGATAAGCTCAAACAGTTGCGAACATTTTTGACTGAATTAAGACAGTATTTCCCTGATGAGGGTGAACCTGTTTTTTATACTGATAGTATATTGGAAGAAGATTGGGGTTGCACCTGGAAACGATTTTTTAAAACACTACGAATTACGCCAAGGTTAGTGATAAAGCCCTCATGGGAAAGCTATGAACCCTCTCTGAATGCTGCAGTAGAGGAGGAGGTAGTAATTGAAATGGATCCGGGACTGTCTTTTGGCACCGGACACCATGACAGCACCCGCATGATCATGATTACTATAGATGATCTGTTTGCTAAAAAAAACAGTTTGCCTAAGGCCGTGCTTGACATAGGAACCGGCACAGGCATTCTGGCCATGAGCAGCGCTTTATTAGGGGCTTCGCGTGTCTTGGCCATTGATAATGACCCGGATGCCCTGGCAGCAGCTAAAAAGAATATTATCAACAATGATCTGGAAGGTATTGTAACTATCAGTGAGAAAGATATATCAACCATTCAGGCTCAATTTGATTTAATTACTGCCAACATTGTCTATGATGTGCTGCGTGATTTAGCTCCAAAGCTAGCATGTATGCTTAATCAGGGAGGAAAGCTTGTGGTGTCTGGATTATTAAAAGGTGATCAAGAAAGGTCTATTATTGCCATTTATGAAAAATGGGGTCTCATACTCATTGAGTCAAAGTACAGTGAAGAGTGGGTGGCTATGGTTTTTTCAAAAAATGTCTGATGAGATATTAAAGTCAAGGAAATGAGATAAGTTAATTCTCAACTTTCTGTTTTCATAACAGACTGTTACAAACAGTATAAGGCTATGCGACGATTCTTTGTGGATCCTCTGCAGCTAAATGATGCAAAAGGCATAATTTTAGGCTCAGAGGCCCATCATATAATTTCGGTTTTACGTCTTGAAATAGGCAGTTCAATTCAATTATTTGACGGAACAGGTATGATATATGATGCTGTGATTTCAAGTATTGCTAAAGGGCGGGTAGGGGTTGATATTCTGAGCTCATCAAAAGAACTGCTTCAAAGTGAAAGTACCCTGCATGTGGGCCAAGCTCTTTTAAAAGGCAAAAAGATGGATCTTATTGTTCAGAAAGCAACTGAGCTTGGAATAGCTGGATTATACCCATTTGTATCTAGTTATTGCATTAATCGTTCGACAGCATCAACAATGGGAGATAAACGACTTGAACGATGGCGACGAATTTCTCTTGAAGCATGCAAACAAAGCAACAGGGCAACACCTCTTTTATGCCATCCAATCAGGGATTTCAAAGTATTTCTTTCTACCACTTCCTCTGAAGGGAAATATGCAATGAAGCTTATATTTTGGGAAGAGGAAAAAAAGCGGACGATAAAAGATGTCTTGGCAAACAGAAAAAAAAGCGGTCCGGTGATGGTTTTAATTGGCCCTGAGGGTGGTTTCAGCAGAGATGAAGTCAATGACGCTGTGCGAGTTGGTTACCGACCGGTAACTTTGGGCAACAAAACGCTTCGTGCTGAGACTGCGTCATTGACAGTAATGGCCATTCTTCAGCATCAGCTTGGTAATCTGGGCTGAATGTTTTTTTGCTATAAAGCCTGTCCTATTTACATCTGCAGGTAATAGAATTATAAGGAGAGACGGCTTACTATTGGCAATGAATAGCGCTGTTTTGAAAAAGTCTGTTCTTCATTCCCGATGAAGTGTTAGCAGCCTGCTATTCCTCACCCGCTGGAAGAAGTAGCTTCCTTACCAGTTGCCACAGCTCCTTTTGAACCAAGAATATGCTGCCGTGA
>CAMYJP010000010.1 GCA_947258675.1 uncultured Desulfobulbaceae bacterium
CACAGGTCTTGGAGTAGTAGGAATATTTCTGCCACTGCTGCCGACAGTTCCACTGCTCTTGTTGGCGGCCGTCTGTTTTGCCCGCAGTTCCGAACGTTTTCACAGCTGGCTGCTTAACCACCCACAACTCGGACCGATGATCCAGGGATATTCAGATGGACAGGGAATCCCACTAAAGGCCAAGATCACTGCTATTGGAATGATATGGGTTACTATACCTGTTTCTATCTTATTTTTTGTCCGCTTTTTTTGGATAAAAGCTATTCTCGCAGCAATCGGCTTTTTTGTCACAGTTTACCTGCTGCAACTGCCTATAAGCGAAGAAAAGGAGAAGTAAAAAAAACAGGGATTACAGCTGAATCCAGCTGTAATCCCTGTCACTAATAGCAAAAACGAAAATCTTTGCCAAACTGTTGCGTTTGGTTTTATTTACTCAGAGATTTTGCTCAACAAAGCCTCTGATGTTACTAATTCTCGAACACCGTGAGCATGGTTATCTTTATATTGATTATTACTGCACCACTTGCTGAAATCATCAATATCTAAAGTACTACAAGTAGTTTTGACATCCCATGTAACTTGAAACGGTGAACAATGGCTATTGCTGTAACTGGTTCCGGTGGTCGAACCTGTATACAAGACCGTGGGATCGTTGTGACTGATCGGCGAGTCGGCAAATTTCAATTCGCCATTTTTTTGCAATACAAATACTTGTGCCACGACCCTTAATTGAGGGTTAGGGCAAATTGTAGTCAGGCAGGCGCTCAATCCGCCACCCATTGTTGCCACTCCCTCTGTCTCGATATCACAGGTTGTATGCACCCAATGCACTTCAATTGTATCGCCAGGTGCAATCCCCTCACATCCATTGTACTCAGCGTGTTTCATTGAAAGACGACCAGAGGCTGGCTCTTGACAGGCCCAACCTGAGTTATCACCGTCTTCAACATATGTTGAATATGCCGCAGCTTTATGCTCGGCGTTTCGATGAAAATGGATGTTACACAGATTCATATCTGCAATGGCAGGAGCCTCGGCAAAAAGAACGGAATTACTGCCGGCATGCTTATCTATGTCCCGCGGTGCCTGCGGCCCGGCTCCAACACATTTATTTTCTTCATTTACTCCCTCCTTTTGTTTGTATTGTTTGTAGCTGTAAAACAAAAAAATCCGTTGATAATTTTAATGAATAGTCATTCACCAGAACGACTTTCACGCTTTAACTCTGCTTCAGCTTCATGTCAAGGAGAAAAACGTTTTTTTCCAATAAAAACAAAAATATAGGGCCACTTAGTGGTAGTTCTGTCCCATAGGGATGGAAAGTTTATTTGTTCTATCCCATGAAATATTTCGAGATTTTTTATCTTGTTTTGACTGCTAGAATAAATTGAAAACTTTTGGCAGGTTTCAGAATTGGGATGGGCGATGAAAAACAGTCTGTTATGTGTTAGAGAAAATGACGAACCAACGCATTATCATTTAAATAAGTTAGTTCAATTGCATATAAGGCCACACCTTCCTTCATGGAAGAATGTGGCCTTTCCTCTAAAAAAAATTACTACTTTGCAGGAGCCGAATTAAGAGAAATCAATTCAACATCAAAAAGCAGAGTACTGTTCGGTTCAATTACAGCGCCAGCACCCCTTTCACCATAAGCTAGCTCAGAGGGAATAAAAAGCTGCCACTTGGCCCCTTCCTTCATAAGCTGCAGAGCCTCTGTCCAGGCTGGAATTACGCCGTTAACCTGAAAAGTAACCGGTTCTTTACGCTTATATGAGCTATCAAATTCCGTGCCGTCAATTAATGTCCCACGATAATTAACAGTCACTGTATCAGTAGCCTTTGGCATAGCGCCAGTACCTTCTTTAATGACTTTATATTGCAAACCGCTGGGCAGCGTAATGATTCCTTCCTTCTTTTTATTTTCAGCAAGATAATCCTGGCCGACTTTGAGATTTTTTTCTGCTTTCTCAAGCCGCTCCTTTTGCATGGCAGCAACTACTTTCTCTTTGAGAGCCATCAGGGTCGTCTGAATTTCCTCCAAACTCATTAACGGCTTTTCTCCTGCAAGAGAATCCTTCACTCCTTCAAGAAAAATTTCCGGCTTTATTTCCATTCCCTGCTGCTTAAAATCACTGCCAACCTGAAAGCCGACGCTGTAACTGACCTTATCCTTATCGTCTTTCAATTCTACTTGACCATGTGCCGATCCAATACTGACAGCTGTTACTACAAAAAGTATTATGAATAAATATGTGTTCTTCATCTTCACCCCTTTTTATATTGATAAATTATTCATCCCTTATTTGAAATGGGAAACATACTCACTTTACAGGAAAAAACAAGAAATAGTCATAAAGAGAAAATATGTTTTTCTTCTGCTTATTTTAATTATCGATTCATAACATACCTGATCAAACCCAACAATTTGATTGATAACTTTTATTTTATGTGGAAAGAGTGCATTACTTCTTAATTTTTATTGGCAAAATGTAATATATCAGGGATGAGGCACATTGTATTACTATACCTGGATTAAGCCGGCAACCGACCTTGTAATAAGCCGTCTGTAGTAACATGCAACTATTGAGCAATTCGGAATTTTTTATTTATGAACAGCCTTTTTTCACAAGAAAGATATAGTTCTTTATTTACAGCGGTTCTATTCACCCGAATTAACAAAGTCATTTTATTTATCGCTATACTGACACTGTTACACACCGAAATAATAAATGATACAGCAGCAGCGCCTCCTTCTTCTGACCAGCTATTTACATACAATGATAGTCCACAACAAGGGGAAGTAGACTTTCCGCAATGGCTTAGCGTACTTGAAAGGCATCTCATCCATGACCTACCAGATGGTGACATTTCGGACAAAAAACTGAACCGAAAACATCTTAAGCAGTGGTATAAGTTCCTGGAATCAATAAAAAATATACCGCCGCATCAACAATTAAAAGCGGTAAACAAGTATGCAAACAAAAAAAAGTACATTCTGGATATTATTAATTACGGAATGGAAGAATATTGGGCCATTGTGAAGGAATTTCTTTATAACAATGGTGATTGTGAAGATTATGCGATCACAAAATTCTTTTCTCTGCGCTGGCTTGGCTTCAGTAACGATGATTTGCGAATTGTCGTATTGCAAGACACAAACCTGCGGATTCCACACGCAGTACTTGCTGTTTATCTAAACAATGACATATTTATTCTGGACAACCAGGTTTCAGGTGTATTATCGCACCGGGAAATAGTGCATTATGTTCCCATATATTCAATTAATGAAAAGAGTTGGTGGATTCATTTGCCGCCAATATAAGTACAGCTTCGGGTAATTGTTTCCACGACAGGAAAGAATCTCAAATTTGATAGTCTTACTGAAAATGGAATTTAAACTGTTCTAGGATATTTTCTAATGGCTGAACGTTCTTCAAATAAACAATCGATTATTGTCGGCATCACTGTGCTTGCCTTGCTCCTTATCTTGGGTGTCTGGTCAATATTCAGACTAATTAAGCATGAACATCAACGGGATCTTAGTAACTGGCAAATTACCCTGGGAGTAATGGCCGATAGTAAAACAGCAGGAATTCAGAAATGGCTGGATTCGCAATTTGAAGTGCTTCAGGAATTGTCGGAAAATGGTTCTTTACAGCTTTATACCAAGCACCTGATGCAATCTCCAAATGAAACAAACGACATCGAGCCGGCCCAACTGGAATTCTTAAGAAATCTTATTTATGCAACAGCAGAGAGGGCGGGATTCATGGACACAACCCGGTCTACGTCTCCTATCAAAGCAAATATAGCGTTCCAGGCCGCCTATTCATTAGCTCTTGTTGATAGAAACAGCTCCATTATAACAGCAACACCGGGAGCCTCAATTCCCGACACCAAACTGATAAAAACTGTTAAAAATGTACTGAAAAATGGCACTCCAGCACTGTATGATTTACACCTCAACGCTAAAAGCATCCCGATCATCGGATTTATAGTACCTGTTTTCTCCTTGCAGGTTGAAAAAGGCCATAAAGAAGCCATTGGAGCCCTGGTCGGTATGAAACATGCCGGACAAACGCTTTTTCCCTTGTTGAAATCAACAGGAATTGCCACTAAGACTGACGAAGCCTTTTTAATCCGCCAGGATGACAATCTCATTACCTATCTCTCACCTCTTGCCGACAACACCGCCGCAATGCAACGGCAGCTGGCAGCAGATGAGGTAAACCTGGCCGGTGCCTTTGCCATGAAGTTTCCAGGTAGTTTTGCTTTGCTTCGTGATTATAATGGCAAAAACGTACTCACCACCAGCCGTGTGGTTTCAGGCCTCTCCACATGGATTCTGGTTCAAAAAATAGATGTATCCGAAGCACTGAAAGAGTCCAGCGCCCATCAGAAATTTCTATTGACCGCAATGCTGTTTTGCCTGCTTCTTATAACCACCCTTATCATTGCAGCATGGTGGCATGGCAGCAGTCTCCGCCACCGCAAATATGCCCAGGATTTGATGGACCAATCAGAAAAAGTTCAAAGTCAGGCACATCTATTAGACGCTATAAATAATAATATTGCGGATTACATTTTTCTATTGGATGAGAAGTTTAATTTCATCTTTATTAATAATGCTCTTGCCGACCGAATGTCTCTACCCAGCGAAGATATTGTTGGAAAAAGCCTGACAAGCACTTTCGGAGCTGCGCCATCCAAGCAGCTTCTGCCTCTTATAGAAAATTGCCTGGCTGAAAACACCTTTATCACCCAGGAAATCGACCTGGAAATCAATGCCGCCCATAATGTTTATCTCGCAAAATTCACTCCAGTTCCCTATAAAAACAAAAGCGCAACCCTGATAAATCTGCATGACATAACTGAACTCCAGAAAGGACAGAAGAGACAGGCCCATCTTCTGGAACAACTTATCAAGGCTTTAATGCGTTCCATTGACATACATGATCCTTATTCTTCCAACCATTCAGCAAAAACAGCTGAAATTGCTGGAGCTATAGCCAGCTCCATGAATCTGGAAGCACATGAGCACCGGACAATAAAAATAGCCGCCAATCTCTGCAATCTTGGGAAATTGTTTATTCCCAAAGAAATTCTGACAAAGGCTGCAGATCTCACCGACAGCGAGAAAGATAGTATTCGCCGGGAGGCTGAATACACTGCTGATATTCTAAAGGGCATTGATTTTGATGGACCTGTTCTCGAAACCATTATTCAGAAAAATGAATATATTGACGGCACCGGTCACCCACAGGGGCTGAAGGGTGATGATATCATTTTATCTGCACGCATTTTGGCTGTTGCCAATGCCTTTGTGGCAATGATCAGCCCGCGCGCGTATCGAGACAAATTCCCAACCAACGAAGCTGTGAATAAAATAATAGCTGCGGCAGATACCCAATTTGATCGTCAAGTGACGGCAGCGCTTTTTCATGTTGTAGAAAATATGATTGACTGGGATACATGGCGGAAAAATAATTAAAGCTGGTGAATCCGGATAATTATCTTGACATTTCCCCATCTCTTCATCATTTTGGTGTTTAATATTCTATGGAGTGAATTACACTACAAAGAAGCTCATTAAGAACGCATAAATTATAAAGTCAGGGGGAGAACATGGGTAAAAACAAAAAGCAGCAGTGTCTCCAGAGATTATGCACGACACTACTTCTTGCTACTTTAATGTTGGCAGGACAGGCAAGCTTTCTCACAGCAGAGGAGGTGGCGCCGATTGCTGTTGAAGATCTTTTTCGCATCGGTATGGAAAAACGTGAAACAGGTAAATCCTATGACTCCATAGAAATTTTCCACTCACTTTTAAGCAGCCAACCATCTTTACATAGAGCCCGGCTGGAGCTGGCAGTAGCCTATTATCGGACCCTGCAATTTGATGCCGCTATCAAACATGCCAATGAGGTACTTGCCGACCCGGATATTCCTAAAAACGTCAGATTGGCAATCCTTGCTTTTCTGGCCCAGGCCAAAACAGACAAGAAAAATTTTACCGGCAAACACTACTGGAGCTTTCCACTGTCGGCCGGAATCATGCATGATTCTAATGTCACGGCTGGCCCGAGCTCTTCAGTAATTCCGGGCTCAAATTTCACCCTTACTCCCTCTTCCCTTAAAAATAGTGACTGGGCCAAAGTGTTGTCAGCAGGGCTCAATCATACCTATACGACCGGCAATGTTTTACGTTTCGGGGATCAACCGTCAAACCTCATCTGGCAGAATGGCATAAACTATTATCATCGTGGCTACAGAGAAGTGGACGGTTTTGATCTTAATGTACTGACCATCCGCACCGGTCCAGGCATAATCACCCCAAAACGTGACTGGCGGGCCAATGTCACCGCACAATGGGATGATATTTATTTCGGTGGAATCGAACTGGCAGACTATTATTCTTTATTGCCGAGCATTACCTGGCATAAACCAAACGGTAGCGATATAGAAATCACATTTGACGGGGTCTTAAGCAGGCATGATTATCATCGTGAAATAGATACCGGCCGCGATAGTAATAATCTATCAGGGCGCCTTTCCTGCGGTTATGCCATGCAAGACAATATTATAGCGTTACAGGGAGGCGCCTTGCTCTTTACTGAAGATGCAGACATCAATTACCGGAGGAATGATGGCTGGGGTATCTTTGCCGGTGTAGTCTGGAATCCCACAAAGCAGACTTCTTTATACGGCAGGGCAAATTACAAATTTTATACGTATGAAGGGATAGAGCCAGGCGCGGCCAGCCCTCGTGACGAAGATGAAAGCCGTTATGTAATTGGAGCAAGCCAAACTCTCTGGAAAGACAATAAGACCAAACTTGCCCTGAAGGCAGAAGCAACCTTTACAGATAACGATTCTAATATCTTCTGGTATGATTATGACCGTACGCAAGGAGTTGTATCTTTTGACCTAACCTTTTAAATAGGTTACTATGCTTTCTATTCCGATGGTGCTGCGCACAAGGAAAATTTATAAGCAACAAAAAAATAAGGGAAAGGAGGTAACAAATGAATAGAAAGGGAGCATTCATTCTTGCAGCCGTTGCCTGTTTGATTCTGACCATGAATCATTTCAGCTGGGCCGATTCGATTACCAGTTGGGGACCATGGAACACTGAACTGTATACAGCGGCCGCCGGCCAGAATACTAATATGCCCACCGAGAATTTTGGAAAGCCAGAATATCTTACAGACAGAAATCTGGAACTGGGTTTTAATGCAGCACTCCCGTCAGATGAACCTCCGTTTGATGAGGAGCCTCCTGGAGAGCCTGGCACTGACCCACCTGTTGGGCCGCCTGTCGGGGGGCTTCCTGGAGATCCGCCTGTCGGGCCGCCTGTTGAGCCACCTGTCGAGCCGCCTGTTGAGCCGCCTGTTGAGCCGCCTATTGGGGGACTTCCGGGAGAGCCACCTGTTAGACCTCCTATTGGGGGGCTTCCTGGAGAGCCAGGCACTGACCCACCTATTGGCGGTGGACCGCCTATTAGACCTCCCCTTTGTGACGGACCCTCATAAATTATTCATAATTCCTGTCAGCTTTAAACGGGGACGATGAAAAACTCGTTCCCGTTTACATTGTGAATGCCATTCAGTTTTATCAATTCCGAGTCTACAAAATTCCTATATAATTATAGCTCAACTTCCTGACTTAATGGGAACATCTAAGTGTTTGGTAAAATACCCCCATTAGAGCCAGATCTTTAGAGGGATTTACAGTCTTAATAGAATAATTCCTTCCTCGTGAGCGCGATTATTTTCATTGGAATATTAGCAACATACGCATCGTACCCATCCTTGGCTAACCAACAAACGTAAACTGTTACCTGTAAACCCGTCTCTTAGCTCAAGCCAGAAAGTTTAAATTATAATTTTTGACTATCAGCCAAGTCTTAATACTGAAAGTTACCTTATTCCTCCTCAATCGATTACATTTTTGCTTGAGTTGTCATCACTGAATGCTTGACTCCTAAAATCAACATATTGAGAAGCAAAACCATAATTCCGAATTTAAGGAATATCAATCCACATAACCGGAATAAATACATATACATTGACATATACATTACGCCATAGACCATACAACCTATTGATAATATGTCATATGTTTTTTTGTACGAAAACTGGCCCTCATCTTGCTAGGTATTTACAGCAAAAGCAAGGTGTCAAAATCCAACTATTGAAATCTGATCGATATTAAAAACAACAAAGGGAGAAAGAAAATGAAGATCAGGAAAAAATACATACTCGTTGCTGCAGTCAGCCTAATTCTCATTACAAGCCAATTCTCCTGGGCTGATGATTCTGTAAAAAGCTGGGGACCATGGAATACTGAACTTTACACCGCCGCAGGTGGCCAGCATACAGGTTTCCAGTATAATGGATACGGCTCACCAGAATACGTTCCTGACAGAGCTATTGCAGCAACAGGCAATTCTCTAGCAAACAACCCACTCTCCGATCCTGTACCTGAACCACCATTTGAACTGCCTGCTTCACCACCTGTTGAACCGCCCACTGCACCTCCTTTGGAGCCTCCTGTCAGACCTCCTCTATGTGATACCTAACCCTTGTGCAAATTTATGATTCACAAAAAACGGGGCCGACAGAAAAGTCGACCCCGTTTTTATTTTATTACTATAAAAAAAATAGCACAAAATGTTGTCAGAAAACCCAAAAAAAATCTATACTACTCCGATATACAAATTAAAAACTTCTTGGGTAACAACTCCAGAATGCATCAAGGGTTCCCAAAGGCATCCTCAAACAGTTTCTCAATTACTTCCCTTGAATCTTCATCCAGATCGCGAGTCCCAGTACCGACAAAGGTTTCATATTCTATTTTAGGAGAATCCTTTTTCCACGAGTTATCTCGCCAAGTATACCACTCTTTTTTGCTCTGGTTATAAACCGATAAAGGACGATTAAACAGCTTGGCCAATTCTACCGCCCAACCAGTTCCACCTTTAACTGTATTATCATTTTGTATATTTCCAATTACAAAAATTTGATGTCCGCTATTGACCATATGAAAGATAGTTTGCAGAACTTTCCTTATTTTGTCAGTATGGTAATAAGTTCTATTCATCATCTTTGAAACGAGTTCCATACTGATATCGCCTCGTTTCAACTCATCCTTGGAAAGCAGATAAGCGTTCTGGGTCCGATATGCCTTATTCCCTGAAAACGTGTAATTAACTTCCTTGACTCCCCACTTCTCAGCAGCCTCACCAAAAGCACTTTCCGCCCCCTTCAGTCCACCGCTGTAAAGCGTGCATTTACCTTTATCAATCATAAAGACACCTCTCCCGTTCTTTGTATTTAATAGTAGAATTGCAGAATCAATAGATTATAACCGGCCTCACCAAGAAACTATGGTTTCCAGGCTAAAAAATTAATCAGCATTGAAAAAAATCCGATCCTATGTTTCCTTACACCTCAGGCGTATCGAGCATTTCACCATTCCCTGAGGAACATAATAGCCTGTGGATATAAGCAAAAATATTTTAAATTGGATTATTGCCGAAATCGGTTTGCCCGGCAGAATCAAAAGCGACCCTTATACTTAACTGGAGCAATATAGGCAAGCAACTATTTTTTTTGGATGTTGTTTTTTTCAACTAAAACAGGACACTCATGAAAAAAAGGACAACTTTTACAACATTTTCCTTTCCTTTTATACTTATCACAACACTCTTTTTTTGTTTTGCCGTGTTTCTCTTTTCCCATAGTAAAAACAAACTCACATGTAATTCAAAAACTATTTACAGTCTAATTCACAAGCTCTGCCTTTCAGATGAAAAAAGAATTTCAACCCTTTCTTGACCTTATCTGAAAAAATCTTAGTGGAAAAAAATTTTCCCGCAACACGTTTATTAATTTCTCCAAGTGTTGGATAGGGATGGACAGCAGAAGCCAGCGAAGATAATTTCACCCCACCATTAAATACTGCAACCCATTCAGCTAACAGATCACCCGCATTGGGGCCTAGTATCTGGACACCGATTGGTCTTTCCTTCTCGTTTAAAAGCATCTTTATCGTGCCTACTTCCTCCCCTTCAGCAAGGCTTCGATCATTATCCTGAAACTCTTCAGACCACACTGTATATTTTATTCCGGAAGCCGCTGCACTTTTCTCATTCATCCCTATGCTTGCAAGTTCCGGACTGGTATAAGTGCACCATGGCATATGAGTATAATCAACTTTTCTCGGAAAATGAAATATTGCATTACTGATTACGATTCCGCCTTCATATCCTGCAGCATGGGTAAACTGAAACGCACCGTTCACATCACCCGCAGCATAGATGTGTTTATGGGTAGTTCGCAACTTTTCATCCACCACAATTCCTTTCCGGTTAAATTCCAGACCGATATTCTCCAAGCCAAGACCATCAACATTGGGAGCTCTTCCCATGGCAACCAGAACGGTATCTCCTTTCAAATTTATTGTTTCTTCGCCTCTTTTAATAGTCACTTCCTTTGAGGAACCAACCTTTTTGACGGAAACAATTGACGCATTCAGATAGAATATAACCCCTTCCGTCTGCATAACAGTCATCACCTGATCAGCCAAATCCTTATCTTCTTTGCTGAGAATTTGACCGCTCCTTTGAACCACCGAAACCTTACTTCCCAGGCGGTTAAAAGCCTGTGCCATCTCAATTGCAATAGGCCCTCCCCCCAGAACAATCATAGATTCAGGAAGCCGGTCGAGATAAAAAATTTCTTTATTAGTAATAAATGGTGTCTCAGAAAGCCCCTGGATAGGAGGAAATGAAGGTGATGATCCGGTTGCAATTACCCAGGACTTTGCTGAAAATTGTTTATTATTGAGCTCAATAGTGTGTTCATCTGAAAAAACAGGTTGTCCGAATTCAACTTTTGCCCCCAGGCCGCAGAACCTTTCAACGGAATCATGCTTTTGTATTGTAGAAATTACACTCTTTATTCTATCAGAAACATTTGTAAAATTAACAGGTTCGACCTCGATCGGTGGTAAACCATATTTCTCAGCATTCTTCATCTGCTGATATACCCTGGCCGTTTTAATCAGGGTTTTACTGGGCACACAACCAAAATGCAGACAATCTCCGCCAAGGTTGTCGTCTTTTTCAACTAAAATTGTTTTAGCTCCCAATTGAGCGGCTCCTGCTGTAACTGTCAGACCAGCAGCCCCTGCCCCGATTACTCCTAGATCAAATTCAAATTTTGCCATAATTTTCCACCTGTCATCAGCCTACTTTCTTTAAATGCTTCCCTTGCCGAGCTTTATATGTTGCTAGAAGTCGCTTGACAGCAAGAGGGAAAATACCCAAAATCACGAACGAAACAAGTAACCCTGGTGAAAGGATTCCGGCGAGCGAATCAATTTTCGCTAATTCCTTTCCGGCATTTACATAGACCATCGTGCCCAGCAGCATGCCGACCTGGGATACCCAGTAAAATGTAAACAATCCCATTTTAGTCAGGCCCATCACCAGATTAATAACAAAAAAGGGAAAGACTGGCACCAGCCGGAGAGAAAAAAGATAAAAAGCCCCTTCCCTTTCAATCCCCTCATTAATCGCCCCAAGTTTATCGCCGAACTTGTTCTGCACCCATTCGCGAAGTAGAAATCGTGACACAAAACAAGCAAGAGTAGCCCCTATTGTGCTTGCAAAGGAAACAACAACAGTGCCCACCCAAAAACCAAACAAAGCACCACCTGCTAAAGTCATCACAGCTGCACCAGGCAAAGAAAGCGCTGTCACTAATACATAGATAAACATATAAACCAAAATAACTAACACTTGATTCTCAGCATAAAGCTGTGAAAAATTGGCCTGTGATTCCTTCAAATAGGCCAACGTCAGATATTGTTCCAGCCCAAGATACTTGAATGCGGCAACAAGGGCGATTAGTGCGAATACTATAGTTCCCCTTTGTATGAGTTTTTTATCCATTTATGTCCTCCAACAGCAAACCATACCCGGCAGCACCCAGAAGGGCCGCCTTTGGATTGGTAATAATCCGTATCGGAACCTTATTTAATAAGCTGGTCATACGGCCTTTTCGCAGGAACGAATTCAAAAAAATGCCCTCCCTAAGGGCGTCTACAATTCGTGGCGGAATTCCACCACCAAGATATAACCCGCCGGTGGCCATGACTTTCAGGGCAAAGTTTCCTGCTTCGGCCCCTAAAATTGAAATAAAAGTATTAAGCGTTTTTCGGCAAAGCTCGCACGGCTGTTCATTATTAAGAGCACCATTCACAATAATAGGCGCCGGGTCATCTGCCGCGGCGATCTGTTCAGCGCCCCAAACTGTTTCATTGGAGGAACCAATTTGTTTATAATAATTGTAAATATTTGGTAATCCCCTACCGGAACAAAAATGTTCATAGCTGACATGATTGTTTGAATCCTGATAAACGCTAAGCATTTCAATTTCATTCTGATCAGCTGGTGCAAAGTCAGCATGTCCGCCCTCGGAAGGATACGCTTGATATCGATAGCCATCCCATACAAGAAAAGCCTCTCCAAGCCCAGTCCCTGGAGCAATGACAGCTATGGCCCCTTCAACTGCTGGTTCTCCCTCATTAATGATAACTGTATCTTCAGGCTCCAGCAGGGGAATGGAATAAGCTGTGGCAACCAGATCATTCAGTAATCGAACGCTTGCCATACTAAATTTCTTCATTAACTGTTCTTCATCAAGGTGCCAACGCAGATTGGTTATTGTTGATCTACCGGAGACAACCGGCCCCGCCACTCCAAGGACTGCTCGGCTGACTTCATAGTCTGATTGGCTGAGAAAATCGCTGACAATCTCATCCAAGCCTTTATATTCGCCACTCTGAAAGGTTCCCTCAGCCAATGGAAACCGGGGCCCTGAGTCTTTTGATACCAGGGCCAGATTTGTTTTAGTACCGCCGAGGTCTCCGACAAGTATTGTTTCTCTTTTCATAGTTAACTTACTAATCACATTACCTTTAAATGTCAAACAGCTGAATTGAACTCCAAAACCTCTATTTTCCACCGTACCCTAATTGCTAACGACCATATGAGACTTGAATAGTAGCACTCTTTGAAACATAGTGTGCTATTAGAACGATGTTCTGAAACAACACAAAAACACATTAAATAGTTAAGAAAAAGAAACAGGCTGGAATCTGCCAACTGTGAAGGGAGATATAACTGAATAAATCCAAAGCCCCATTATGCCCTGATAAGAACAAACAATCTGACGACCTACCTGGACAATATCTTCTGGTTTGACGGTTTCCTCAATGAGGCCGACAAAACAACAGCTGAACCGGCCAGAACTGCTGCCATATAAAAACTACTGGAAAAGCTGTTTGTCAGCTCTGCAAGGTACCCAGCCACATACGGACCGAGAATCTGGCCTAGGGCAAAAATAAAAGTTATTAATCCAAAGATACGGGCAGCTTTCTGAGGACCTACATAATCACCCACAAGCGCTGCCATTATCGATGGGATACTCCAGGCAACAATTCCAAAAAAACCAATAGACAAAAAAAGAAATAAGCCAGGTAAATTTACGGCAATAAGAATATAAGCAATGGTCTGAATGGAAAAAACTATGATTAATCCTACTTTTCTGCCAAGCTTGTCAGACAATGTTCCAAATACAGGACCTGAAAAAAGGCTTAAGAAACCTACCCAAGACCAGAAACTGCCTGCAGTGGCTTCGGAGAAGCCTCTTTCCTGAACAAGTGCCGTAACAATGAAAGTAGCATAAATCACGTAGGTTGCCCCAAAAAGGAAATAAATCGCACCAAGATGAAATATTTCTCCTTTTGTAATACCGGAAGCACAATAATCAATTTGAACGGAACTTATAGTTTCTTTCTGCACACTGCCGATCGGCTTCAAACCAAGTTCTTTTGGAGAATCTCGTAATACAGCCAAACAGATTACCGAAATACCTAAAACCATTGCACCCAATATCTGCCAACTTAAACGCCAGCCACCATAGGCTGCTAAACCGTTTAAAAAAGGAATCAACTTTCCAGACAAAAGAATTGCAAACCCACTCCCTATTACCACATAACCTGCTGCCTTTCCGCGTTTTTTACTCGCAAACCAAGCTGATACCAAAGCCATCATCGGCACGTTTGCCGCTCCGCTACCGATACCGGTCATCATATAAAAAAGCAAAGCTGAATAAAAATTTTGTGCACTGCTGACCAATATCATGGAAAATCCGACCAGCAGCAGCGCTATAAAAATAAGCTTTCTTGTCCCGATTTTCTCCGTAATATGACCACAAAACAATACTGCCAGAAGGTATCCGAAAAAATTAAATGTACTAATTAGTCCCATTTGAGAATACGTAAGATTCAATGCAGGCGCCATAGATGGCAGGAGCATCCCGATTGCGAATCTCCCCAATCCCAGACAGGCAAAGATGCAAAGAGTGCCTGTAAATATAATGTACCAACCATAATGGATGGTTGATCTACCTAGAATCTTCACAATGCTGTTTACGATATAAATTTATGAATTCCGGCATAGGCAAAATAACCGGAAAAAAATAAGAGAATCGCGGCACATATACCTATAACGCTCCTATATACCCGATCCGTTAAGAAATGCCGGCCTTTACCGACTGTTATTGAAACCACAGTATACCAGCCTAAATCCGCAGCAATATGGCCGACGAAAAAGAAAAGCACCCCAAGATAGCCAAATTTCATGCTGTAAAGAATGTAACCGAGGCCGATGGAAACCCACCAGACAGTCCAGTATGGATTTGCTAGGCTTAAAAGTATACCGCTAAGTATTAAACGATTATGCCGAGAAGGCGGACTATCCCATTTAACAGTCAATGACGGCATTGCCTTGAACATTGTTATGGCCATCCACAATAAAATTGTCGACCCGATAATTGCTGTAACGATAAATATGCTTTCCCGTTTAAGATATGGAGCTAAACCTAACATTAAGGCGATTACCAACGCCAACTCCAGAATTCCGTGTCCGATTATAAGCAGCGGACCCGCAATAGTACCATGTCGGGAACTTTCGCTGATTGTCGCAGTGAGCAAAGGACCGGGCATCATAGCTCCGGATAGAGCAATTACAAACGATGAAATAAAAATAGTCGCATAGGATAACAGCATTATTGATTAGTAATCCAAAAGGTAATGATAATCATAGAAGTCTATCGTCACTCTTTAATCTGGAAAATTCACGGGTTAAAGCAGTTCAAACTGGCTTCGAATTCTTATTCTTATATAGAATTTTCTAAAATCCTAAAGATGATTAAATCACGGAATATGGTACTCTACTGGAGGAATAACAGGTAGATATTTTTCCAAGGAGATTGTGGAACTCGTTTATGGGTTCCTTAACCTTTTAATAGGAAAGGGGTTAGAAACATATTGGAGGTAGGGGAATGTTTTTCATGAACTACATTGATTGAATTACTAAAAGCAACACAAACAACAAATGTCATTTTATGCACTCTGAGAAGGAATTATTACTATCGAGAAGAAAGCGTTGATGAATCTCTGACCCCGAGAGATTCATAAATTTTAAGCGTTTCCTGGGAATTATTGAGTGTATAGAAATGAATTCCCTTAACATCATTATCAATCAGATCGCGAACTTGCTCTGTTGCCCAATGGACACCGACATTCTTAACATATTCATCACCCTGGGCCCTGGCAACTGCTTTTAAAAGGCGGGCAGGGAGACGGGCACCAGCAGCCAGCTCAGCCATACGAATCATGCCGTGCCGGGAAGTAATCGGCATAATTCCGGCAATAATAGGGATGTTTATGCCTGCTAAATCGCATCGCTCACAGAAATCGTAAAAATCATTATTGTTAAAAAATAACTGTGTCACTATGTAATCGGCCCCAGCATCGACTTTTGCCTTGAGATAATCTATTTCTTTCAGGCGGTTCGGCGTATCTGGGTGGCCTTCTGGAAAACCAGCAACCCCAATCCCCATATGTGGAAAATATTTCTTTATAAAGAATACGAGTTCTGAAGCATAGGTAAAGCCATCAGCTCTGTTCACCCATTCTTTCTGTCCTTTTGGGGGATCTCCACGGAGTGCTAATATATTCTCTATGCCATTTTCATTATATTTCTCGAGGATCGATCTGATTTCATCCTTTGCTGAACCTACGCAGGTTAGATGAGAGACAACGGTTAAATTTGTTTCTTTCTGAATTTTCACGACCAGATTATGAGTCCGGTCGCGGGTTGTGCCGCCGGCCCCATAGGTTACACTTACATAAGGTGGCCCTAAAGGCATGAGATCGGAGATTGTCATAAAGAGCTTATCCCAGTCATCTTCATGCTTTGGAGGAAAAAACTCAAAACTCATAGAGAGCTTGTTTTGCTTTAAGATATTCTTTACAAGCATAACACCAAATTATTTATCAAAAATTACGGACCGTTAAAATATATGGCCCGTATTAATTAGTTCCCATCCGGAAAGTAATTTCATTCCGGATGTTGGAACTAGTTGTTTCCAATTCAGAAACGAGCAGTTTTTAGT